>MGRY01000217.1:0-2571 GCA_001799045.1 Deltaproteobacteria bacterium RIFCSPLOWO2_02_56_12
GATATTCCGAGTTCGGGCAATGATAATTTTGTTTCGGTCAATGGCTGCCGAGGCAAAGTCGGGAGAGGACCTCTGCTGTAAGAGCAGCTTGGTCAGCAGCCCTGGAGAGAAGCTCGCGGTCAGAACGTACCTGACCTTCCCATTACGAATCACGGGGACATCCACACCGAGCAGGTGTCTTTGTGCGATGTAACCCCAAAAAAGGTTGGAAACGGCTGGTTGGCCGGTCTCGGACACTTGCTGGATCTGTTCAGGGGCCCCGCTGCGAGGCAGCGATGAGCCAAAGGGCCGCCGGAGATTAACAAGCTGTTGGCCGGAGAGGTCAACTAGCAGCATGTTATCCCATCCCCTGTGAGCTTCCAGGACCCGCTTTGCCTGCTGGTAAAACTTGCTCAGCTCCCCTGAGTCAAGATGCTGTGACGTGGCGAGCGCTTCAAGAGTGCGGATTGAGGCCAGCAGCTCTCGGTCTATGGCAAGCGAGAGAGCACGGGATACATCCAGCAGGTTATCTTTCTGAGCCTTCTCCTGTTCCTTGCCGAGTAACACGATCATCACGCCGGCGAAGATCAGCACCGGCAGGAGCGCGGCGACTACAAGAATGATAAGGTGCGAACGCAGCTTCATATTTAGGGTCTGATTTTTTCGTTCATCCCCATAAGCAAGGTTACTTATCGTATAAGCGAGGCTAATTATCGCCATTAGACAAGGAAGTTGTCAATGACCTATATCAAGCTGTTGATATTCGAATAAGGTTGCGTGAGGGACCGGCTCTTTGCTAAGGAAGACATACCGCCGGAGATCAACGCGGCAGGAATAATCTCAGATATCACAAGGAGGAGAGAGCTTTGAAGATCGAGGGAAGTTATACTTTTAAGGCGCCCAGGCAAAAGGTCTGGGATGTATTGCTGGATCCAAAAATGATTGCCCAGTGTATGCCGGGATGCGAGGGGCTAAAAGAGATCGGCCCGGATCAATACGAGGCGACTATGAAGGTCGGCATCGCGTCGGTTAAAGGGACCTACAAAGGCAAGGTGTCTATCAAGGAGCGGCAGGCCCCATCCCACTATGTGCTTAGCGGTGAAGGGTCCGGTGGGCCCGGGTTCATGAAAGGTGACATGAGCATCGATCTGGAAGAGAAAAACGGCGAGACCACGCTGAAATATAGTACCGACGCCAAGATAGGAGGACTGATTGCCGGGGTAGGGCAGAGGATGCTTGGGGGAGTAGCCAGGATGATGGTAGATCAGTTCTTCAAGAAGATGGAGAGCCTTGTTTAAGAAGATTGGCTCGTGGATCGATGGGAGTGCCGTTAACACGCACCTCATAATGGAGGTGAGGGCTTGTGGTTTTACCCGTATTCCCGCTCTCCGCAATCTGCTGGCCCTTGCGCACCCGATCTCCCTTCTTGACGGTGGCCTTGGATAGATGCAGGTACTGCGTCGTAATGCCCTGACCGTGGTTCAGGACGACCATCTGACCGTTACCGTTGCTCACGCTGACTGATTCCACCAATCCGTCCGCCGGGGCGTATACCGGTGTCCCTACGGGATTCGGGAGGTCGAGCCCGGAGTGAAACTCCGGTTTCCCCGTCCATGGGGAGAGGCGCGTGCCTACACCGGACGTTATCCGGCCTTTGATGGGCATGGAAACGGGGACAGAGGCGATCAGGCGCTCAAGCTCGCTTCGGAGCGAGGCGAGGCCTCTTTCCAACTCTTTTATGGCGAGGTGGCCGTTGAAGGAAGATCTGTTCTGGGATGGGAGGGAGGCCTGGACTCCTTGCTGGATCCCTTTCCAACCGGTGAGAAGTAGCTGGAGATTTTTTGTCTGGTCCTGCAAGACCGAAAGCTGCTCTCGCTGGGCCAGGGCTTCCATCCTTAGCTCTTTAAGCCCTTTTTTCTGCCATTTCATCCACAGGTAGTCGCCCAGCAGCCACCCGCCGATTGCCACCAAAAAAACGCCTCCCGCAAGAAGGTAGCGAATGGACTTTTGCGATAAGACGAGGCGACGCATCTCGGTCCCTCGCCGTGGAAGAATTAGGATCGAATAACTCTTGTCCATGATATAGCCCTTTTAGGAACTTTTCTGAACGGCCCGAAGCTCTTCGTTTTTCATCTTACAGCGGCCGTCAAAGACGACGCCTTCATCCAGGACCAGCACGGGGGTTACGATGTCCCCGAAAATGCGGGCGCTGCTCCGCAGCTCGACGCGCTCACGGGCGATGATGTTCCCTGTGACTTGGCCGCTTACGATGGCGATCCCCACCTGGACCTCTGCTTCCGCCTGTCCGGTCTCTCCCACGAGGAGCGTGTCTGAGGAAAAAATTTCTCCGCGGAATTTGCCGTTCAAAACAAGCGTCCCGACGAATGTGAGACGCCCTTCCAGTTCACACCCCTGATCGATTACGGACGTGGATGCCTGATCGGGGGCTGAGTTGTTCCCTCTCCAGCGCCACATGAGATCTGCTCCTTACTGTAATCAGTTGCCAATACTATTGATAATTGCATAATATAGTTACAGTCAAAACAATTCCGCCTGTTTCCAGAAGGCGGTCACCAGGGTGGGCCGACGGCG
>MGRY01000217.1:2589-5637 GCA_001799045.1 Deltaproteobacteria bacterium RIFCSPLOWO2_02_56_12
TTGAATCTTGATCACGTTGCCGTTGAAGAAACCACCCTGGGAGATGACCAGGGAGTCCGTTTCAATATTTCCAGATACCCGGCCGGTTGAGGTGATTTCTACGTTTCCGGTGGCAACCATATTCCCCTCGTATCGCCCCATGATCAGGGCGTCAGCGGTGTGGGCATCGGCCCGGACAACCCCTTTTTCGCCGATCACCAGCTTCCCCTCCACATTGATCTCGCCCGCTACCTCACACTCGATCTGAATAGAGTCCGCGATGTTGAACTTTCCCTCCAGACGAGCGGTCTCCCCCATGACCGTGAGCAGGGGGCCCTCCCGTCCTGGACTGCCGGAGTTCCTTTTGCCGAACATAGCAAACCTCCTTTTTTAATGCCTAACCATTAGGCGCAGTTAAGAAAAATGACTCACGCGAAAACCGAAGGATACTATCCCGACTTCTCACGGCTTGTCAATATTAAATTGGGGTGCTAGGAAGGATGAAAATGCAGCCTTTAGTGAGCGTTGTCATCCCCACACACAATCGCTGGCCGATGCTCTGCGATGCGATCCAATCCGTCCTGGGCCAAAGCTATAAAGGATTCGAGCTCATCGTGGTGGACGATGGGTCTCAGGATGGAACGGCAGACCATTTGAGGAGATACGGCACCCACCTGCGGTTCTTTTCCCAGCGCCGGCGTGGTGTGGCCGCCGCGCGCAACCTCGGTGTTCGTTGCGCACGCGGCAGATATCTGGCTTTTCTCGATTCCGATGATCTCTGGCAGCCGAAAAAGCTTGAAGTCCAGGTCGCTTTTATGGAAGAGCGGCCGGAGGCGCAAATTTGTCAGACGGAGGAGATTTGGATTCGGCGCGGGCGAAGGGTTAATCCGAAAAGGAGACATCGCAAACCTTCCGGAGATATCTTTCGCGCCAGCCTCGATCTCTGTCTGGTCAGCCCTTCGGCGGTGATGATGACCAGGGAACTGTTTGAGAGGGTAGGGGGATTTGATGAAACCTTCATTGTGTGCGAAGACTACGATCTTTGGCTTCGAGTAAGCGTTGATACTCCGGTTTATCTGATCCCGGAGCCGCTGGTCTTGAAAAGGGGAGGACATAAGGATCAGTTGTCGCGCTCCACCTGGGGGCTGGACCGCTTTCGCGTTCGGGCGCTTAGAAAGCTGGTCGATGGCGGTCTCTGCGGCGAGAAGAGAAATTGGACTTTAGAAACCCTGGCAAATAAAGTGGCGATTTTGACTCAAGGGGCGCGGAAGAGGGGAAGGGAGAGGGAAGCGCTGGGTTACGAATCGATTCTAGATCCTCCATCCTCTATCTTCGATCCTCGACCTTAGGCTATGCTCAATCAAGCCATTTGCGACTACGCTAAAGAGAAGGGGTTTCATCCGCAGACCCTGGAGCGATGGCTTAGATTAGCCGAGATTGACCGCGAGGCCCTCTTCGATCTGGCTCAGGGGCTCAAGCTGGGGGAAAACCATCTCCGGGATTTCCTTGAGTGGTTGAAAGAGATTGCACTGCGGGATGGCGTGGACCTCTGTGAGATTCTGCAAAGGGAGCCTTTCTTGCGGATTTCATCGGACCCTCGACTGGGCCGCAACGACAAGCTCAAGCGGATAAAGGAGGAGGTGCGCCGGCTCAGGTTTCCCCGCCTCACATCTATGGAGGAGGGTATCAGGAAAAGGATCCGGGAGATCAGGCTTAGTCCACAGATCCGGATCACCGTTCCGCCGGGTCTGGAAGGCGGGCTGACCGTGCAGATGAGGGCCGCGAGCTATAAGGAGATGGAAAGGTTAGTCGGAGAACTTTCGCGGCTTTTGGAGAAGAAGGCGGTGCAAGAGATTTTTTCATTGCTAGAGGGGTCAGAGTGAAAAAGGTTTAAGAGTTGAAGAGTTCAAGAGTTCAAGGGTTAAAAAAGCTGAAAACCGACTGCTGATGGCTGGAGCGGAGAAAACAAGATGAAGGATTTTGCGCCGAGCGAGATCATCGTTGAGGCGGGGTCGGAGGCCGGTCCTATCTTTAGGAACTTGAAAAGGGCTTTTCCGGACATTCCTTTTACTTTTGTCGACGAACCTCCATCTCCCGGCTCGGCTCCTTCCACCTCCGGCGATCCTTTCGGAGAACGAAAGGGGCGACTTTTCTTGATGCGCCACAAAGGCGAGTTTCTGAAGAAATGTCCGGGCAGCGACGGACAGGTGTGCTGCAACTACTTTGTGGTCAATTTTGCCAGCAACTGCCCGATGGAGTGCAGTTACTGTTACCTTCAGGAGTACATGGCGCACAACCCAACACTCAAGGTCTTCAGCAACGTAAGCGATCTCATCGAAGAAGCCGGCGCGCTGCTTAGCCGGCATCGCCGTTTTTTCTTTCGTATCGGCACCGGCGAGATCACGGACAGTCTCGCCCTGGATCCCTATATCGGTTTTTCCTCCGAGGTGATTCCCTTTTTCGCCGGGCAGCCCAATGTCCTGCTGGAGCTGAAGACTAAGAGCGACCGCGTGGAGGGGCTGTTGAAATTGGATCCCAAAGGCCGTGTGGTGGTCTCCTGGTCCATGAATCCCGATAGGGTCATCGAGAGCGATGAGTTTTTAACGGCCTCCTTCGAGGAAAGGCTTACGGCTGCCCGGCGTTGCCAGGAGGCGGGGTATAAATTGGGCTTTCACTTTGATCCCATGGTCGAATATCCCGGCTGGGAAGAAGACTATCGGGCGATGGTGGAGAGGATCTTTGCAGTTGTGGACCATCGGAGAATCGCCTGGATCAGCATGGGAGTATTGCGCAATACCCCGGGCTTGAAGCGGATCATGCGGGAGAGATTTCCTTCAACACGTCTCCTCAGCGGGGAGCAGGTTCTCTGTGCGGACGGCAAGATGCGCTACTTTAAGCCGCTGCGCGTGGGCATGTATCGCAAAATGCTGCGCTGGATTCGCGACCTCTCGCCCATTGTCTTTGTCTACCTGTGCATGGAGTCCAAGGAAGTCTGGGAGCAGGTATTCGGTTTTGCGCCTAGCTGTGAGAAGGAGCTGGGGAAACAGCTTGCGGGAGTTATGAGTCTTT
>MGRY01000218.1 GCA_001799045.1 Deltaproteobacteria bacterium RIFCSPLOWO2_02_56_12
CCTGTCTTCCCCTTTAAAGCCGACGAAGCCCACTTCCACCTCCCCATCCAGCACAGTCTCCACGATCCCCGCAGAATCGCCGATGCGAAGGATCGGCTTTACTTCCGGGTATTTTTTAATGAAAGCCCCCAGCTTCCGCGGCAGGATATATTCGCCGGGGATGTTGCTTCCTCCGATCAGGAGTTCTCCCCTGACCCTTCCGTGAAAGTGGTCGAGAGCGGCAAGGGTCTCTCTCTTCAAGCCCAACAACGCCTTTGCCCGCTCCAGGAGAACCTGGCCCAAGGCTGTCGGCGTTACCCCTCCCCCCACCCGGTTTAAAATTTTTCCCCCCAGCTTTTCCTCCAGTTCGCGGACGTGCGCACTGACCGTGGGCTGTCTCAAGGAGAGATGGTCCGCGGCCAGCGAAAAACTCTTTAGTTCGGCCACCCAATAGAAGAGCTCCAGCTTACGGAGATCGAGATCGTCTTTGGACTTTACCATTGCCTGTTGGACCTTCGGGAATTAAACGAGATTCGCCCCCGCATTGTCAACCTCCATGAATGGAGTTATATTTTCTACGTCATGCCTAAACAAACCCCGCTCAAAGAGCGCCATCAAGCTAACCGGGCCGTATTTGGCGAAGAAGACGGCTGGATTATGCCGCTCCATTTCGGCGATCCTCTCCGCGAATACCAGGCCGTTCGCTCCCACGTTGGATTGCTGGATCTCTGTCACCGCGCCCTTCTCTGCTTTGCCGGACCGGATCGTGTCTCCTACCTCCAGGGGATGGTCTCCAACGATGTCAAGAAACTGGCGCCGGGTGAAGGAATCCATGCCGCGGTTCTCGACATCCAGGGGAGAATCCTGGCCGATACGAGGATTTTTTGCCTGCGGGACTTTTTTCTCCTCGACCTCCGGGAACCCCTGAAGGAAAAAATCCTCACGCATCTTAACCGTTATCTTATCGCGGACGATGTTGAGATTACAGACCTCACCGGCCGCTACGGGATGCTCTCTGTCCAGGGACCGATGGCGCTCCTCCTCTTCAAAGAGCTCTTTCCGGACCGCACCGCCCCTGAGAGAGAACTCGGCCACGCGGTATTTTTACTCGGCGATGATGAAATACGCATAGCCTGCTCCACACACACCGGCGAAGAGGGCTTCGATCTCCTCGTGCCGATAACGAATCTCCTCCCAACCGTTTCCCTTATCGAGGCGATGCGGGAAAAGTTTTCCCTAAGTTGGATTGGCACTCAAGCCCAGGAACTGCTCCGCGTTGAGGCCGGGATTCCCCGCTATGGCTTCGACATGAATGAAGAAAATCTTCTATTAGAAACAGGGTTGGATAACTCCGTGAGTTTTGAGAAAGGTTGCTATTTGGGGCAGGAGGTGGTGGAGAGGATTCGCTCCCGTGGCCATATCAATAGAAAGCTTATCGGATTGATTCTTGAAGGAAATCAACCGGCCCAGCGCGGCAGCGTGATCCGTGCAAACGAAAAGGAGATCGGGCGGGTGACCAGCTCCATTCTTTCCCCCGCCCGCAATCTCCCCATAGCCCTCGGCTATGTCCAGCGCGACTACCTCCAACCCGGCACGCCGGTAGCTATCCTGAGCAACGGCAAAATGATCCCGGCGCTGGTTTCCGCGCTGCCTTTCCATCCGCAGGCTAAGCGCGGTTGAGTTTGTCCAGCTCGGCCAGCAAGTCTTTGTTATCGGGAATGCCTTTTTCGTACTCTTTGCGGAAACGCACTATCCCCTGCTTATCAATGATAAATACGGCCCGCTTGGGATAACCTTCGGCTCTTAGACATTCGTACAGCGCGCTAACGGCGCCGTGGGGGTAGAAATCGGAAAGCATGGGATAGCCGATCCCTCCCATCTTTTCCGCAAATGCCTTATGTGAAAAAACTGAATCGACGCTAACGCTCAGCACCTGAGCGTCCTTGGCCTCGAAGCCTTTGCGATCGGCTTCGAAGTTCGCCAGTTCCTGCTGTCAGCCGCCGGTAAAATCCAGCGGATAAAAGGCCAGGATAACGTTTTTCTTTCCAAGGAAATCTTTCAGCCCGACCTTTTGATCCCGTGAAACCGGAAGGGCAAATTCGGGCGCCTTCTCCCCTACATTCGGCATCGCCATAAAAAACCTCCTTTGAAACTTTTTTTATCAAGTCTTTGAGTTAACGTAAAGTTTGAGATACTCGTTGAGGGCCTCTTTTGTGCTCTGAAAGGCAAGATCCGACCACGGGATCCGGGATACGCTAAAGGCCTCCGCTTCTACCGACTCATCCCCGGCCCGGAGTTCTCCCCCAACCACTTCAGCCGCATAGACCACGATGATGATGGGCGACTGTGGATAGGAATAAACATCCAGCAGGGAACACAGCCTTACCTGGACATTAGATTCCTCTTGGGTCTCCCGGATAGCCGCCTCCCGGACACTCTCCCCGCGGTCGACGTAGCCGCCCGGGAAGACCCATTTGCCCAAGGCGGGTTCCACGCCGCGGCGCAGCAAAACGACACGCCCTTCTACGGTAAAAATGGTTCCCGCAACGACCTTCGGATCGAGATAGAATATAAAGGAGCATTGCGCGCACACCAGCCGCTCCGGCTCTATGGCTTTCACCCGCCGCTTTTCCAGACGACCGCCACAGCGCGGGCAGAAGCGGTACTCCACATGGCCATGGCTATGGGCATGTTCATTCTCATGATTCATACTATATTTTTACCTCAGATCCGGTTGAAACAAAAGAGGAGATTAGGTATGGGTTAGCGGTGCTTCGCGCCATCATTTTCGATTTCAACGGCATCCTCGTGGATGACGAGCCTATTCACCTGAAACTGTTCCAAAAAGTCCTAAAAGAGGAAGGCATCATTATCAGCGAGAGGGATTACTACGCCCGCTATCTCGGCATGGACGACCGCGGCTGCTTTAAGACCGCCTATCAGGATCACGGAAGAGACATAGACGAGCATACTCTCGCCGATCTGGTGCGGCGCAAAGCGCTCACCTACCGGGAGACCATTGAAAAGAAGATGATTGTTTTTCCTGGGGTGAAGGAACTGGTTCCTGCGCTCTCCGCCCGATTTCCTCTGGCCATCGCATCCGGCGCCCTGCGCAGCGAGATCGAATTGATACTGCAATGTATCGGATTGAGAAAATATTTCCACGCCATCGTGAGCGCCGAGGATGTCCATGAGGGAAAACCCGACCCCGAGATCTTCATCAAGGCCTTAAGCTCGCTCAGCCGGCAGCAGGACAACAGCCGTCCCATTCTTCCCTCCGAGTGTCTGGTCGTAGAGGATTCCAAAGAGGGCATCCGGGGCGCCCACGGCGCGGGAATCAGGTGCCTCGCGGTGACAAACTCCTACCCGGCAGAGGAGCTGAGAGATGCAGACGTCGTGGTGAACAGTCTTGAAGAGGTCACTGTGAACTTCCTTGAGCAGATGGTATCCTAAGAACTGAGGATAGAAGATGGAGGATAGAGGATCGATCATCAATTCTCGATCTTCGATCCTTTGCGTTCTTTAAGTGTAGGGTGTCCTTTGCGGCCTGACGGTGATCTCCACCGGGCAGCAGCTGGGCGGGCAGGTTAAAACGAAAAAAACCGCCCGGGCAATGTCCTCAGGGCGAATCATTTTGCTCCTATCCAGCTTGCGGTTGGGCGGGATCAGCGGCGTATCGACGAAGCCGGGCAGGATCACCGCCACTTTGATCCCATATTCCCTGACCTCCTCGTAGAGCGACTCGCTGAATGCGATGAGGCCCGCCTTCGAAGCCGAATAGGCAGCGGTGTCGGCCTGACCGGCTTTTCCGGCAATGGAGCCGATATTAATAATCGCGCCCGCTTTTTTTCCCATCAGTGTCGGCAAGACCAATTGGCTTAGCACCATAGGCGCGCGCAGGTTGACCTGAAAGGTCTGGTCCCAATCCTCCACCTTGGTTTTGATAATAGGAGAATGCTTGCCCCAACCGGCATTATTGATGAGATAATCGACCGTGCCCCACTGCTCCAGAGTTTCCCTCACCAGCCGGTCCATCTCCTCGTCGCGGGTCAGGTCGGTGGGGACAACCAATGCGTCCCCGTCCTGGTTGCGAATCTCCCCCGCCACCGCCCGGAGTTCGGATTCACTCCGAGAGGCCAGGACCACGCGCGCGCCCGAGCCGCCAAGAAAGAGCGATATGGCCTTCCCGATCCCTCTGCCCGCGCCGGTAACAATCGCGACCTTTCCAGTCAATGACTTCATGGTTTCGTTAATGGGATGGCCTCGGCGCCATAAAGACAAGGAGAACCAGCCGATCCGGCCCGGGGTTGCTGACGCCGTGTCTCTGCCCGGATGGAGCGATAGCGATCTCATTCTCTTTCAGTTCCTTTTCTTCCCGGCCGATTTGGAACAGCCCTCTTCCCTCAAGAACAAAATAGATTTTGTCCGAGCCCTCGTGGGTATGGGGGTTTTGGGCCTGGCCGGGCTCGAAGCAATAGAGATCGCAAAACAGCCTTTCGGTTTCGAAGAGGCCGTTTTTTTTCATTTTATCCGGCGCAAACTGCATGGCCTTAACGATGCTTTTGAACTTCTCCATATGCCTCTCCGACAAAATCGATAGCGTGAAATCGAGCGATTCTATCACATGCCCAATACCATGCAAAACCGGGGCAGATCTGATATTTTGTTTCCATGACTTCCATCCTTGTCCGCTATCATGAGATAGCTTTAAAAAAGGGCAACCGCCCCTATTTCGTCGAGCTCTTGAAGAGGAATCTAGTCTCGGCCGTAAAAGACCTCGGCTTTAAGGAAATCCGCAGCCTCCCCGGACGTCTGCTAATGCTCTTTGGCGAACAAGCGGATGAAGAAAAAATAGGCCGACGCATCGAGAGAGTCTTTGGCGTGGCCAATTTCTCCTTTGTGGAGCGAACCTCATTGGATCTCGAAGCCCTGAAATCCGGGATCCTTGAGGCGCTCGATGGGAGGCGCTTTTCTTCCTTTCGCATCGACGCCAAAAGGGGCGACAAAGGGTTTCCCCTCACCTCGCCCGAGATCAACCGTAAAATCGGCGCGGCGGTCAAAGAAACGACCGGGGCGCGCGTGGACCTCAAAAACGCCGAGTGCACCATTTCCATCGAGATTCTTCCCCGCGACGCCTTTTTCGGCTTCGACAAAATCGCCGGGCCCGGCGGCCTCCCTGTGGGCGCCAGCGGGCGGGCCGTTTCCCTTATCTCCGGCGGGATCGATTCCCCTGTGGCCTCCTACCGGATGATGCAGAGAGGCTGCCGGCTGATCTTTGTCCATTTTCACAGCGCTCCCTATCTGGACAAAAGCTCGCAGGAAAAAGTCCGCGAGCTGGTTAAACTCCTCACCCGTCATCAGTTTGCTTCGCGCCTCTACCTGGTCCCGTTCGGCGAGATCCAACGCCAGATCGTTGCCGCCGTCATGAGACCCCTGAGAGTCGTGCTCTATCGCAGGATGATGATGCGGATCGCAGAAGCCATCGCGAAGAAGGAAAAAGCAAGCGCGCTGGTAACCGGGGAGAGTCTCGCCCAGGTCGCCTCCCAGACTCTAGAGAACCTGGCCGTCATCGAAAAAGCGGCGACCTTACCTATTCTCCGGCCCCTGGTGGGCATGGATAAACAGGAGATCATCGACCAGGCGCGCAGGATCGGCACCTTCGAGACCTCCTGCATCCCGGACCAGGATTGCTGCCAGCTTTTCGTTCCGCGTCATCCTGCAACCAAGGCGAGACTTGCCGATGTGGAAGAGGCCGAATCCAGACTGGACCTTGCGGGATTGATTCAACTGGGAGTTGAGAGGGCGGAGAGGGAAGAGTTCAGCTTCCCTTCTTAACCCAGACGAAATCACAGCGCACAGGGATAGGTAAGAGTGGCGATGATGGACAACTTGCAAATGTTCATAATTTTCCATAATATGTACATCGCTACCGGAAGGGAGGAAGGTTATGGGAACTCCGTCTTTGCGGCACAAGCACGTGCAGTTGGATCAAGGGAAACTGAATCGGGCCAGAGAGATATTGGGAGCAAAAACTGAGACAGAGGCCTTGGGGCGCGCCCTCGATATCGTTGTCAGTGAAGCTGAAATAGATACCGCGCTTAAGAAAGTCCGTGGCAAGGGGCGGATCCGAAAGGTCTTCCGCTAGGATGGAGCGGATCGTCATCGACACGAACGTTTACGTCGATTGGCTTAACGAGGGCCAACATGAAGCTATCCTTTTCCAGCGTGAGGCCGTGAAGTATCTCAGCGCGGTTGTGCTCATGGAGCTGTCGGCGGGGGCATTTTCAGCCAGAGATCGCAGGCTCGTGCGAGAAGTCACTTCCGCGTTCGCTAAAGTCGGTCGAATTGTTGTCCCTACGGTTGCGATCTACGAGGAGGCCGGAGACGTGCTGCGTCGGCTTCAGGAGTCTCGGGGTTACACTGTGGCGAGCGCCTATGGGTTAGTCAATGACGTGTTGATTGCGTTGTCTGCCCGTTCTATTGGCGCGACTGTGATCACTCAAAACGAGCGAGATTTTGTCGCAATTCAAACAATCCGACCGTTCAAATTGGCGTTGGTACCTCATGCCTAGATGGTGACCGGCTTTATCCACGTCGCGGATCTGCTCTAGGGGTAAGGAAGCGGGTTAAGGCGAGAGCGATTTGGTATATCTGGCAAGGGAGCAGATGAGGTTAAGCTTGTGGAATTAGGAAGGCGCTTTCATCGGGATCCGTCCTGCACCGTGATTTGATGAATCGTCGCATTTGATTGTCGACCGCGTTCACAATCCCAACTGCCAATGTCATAATGCGAGCT
>MGRY01000219.1:0-9525 GCA_001799045.1 Deltaproteobacteria bacterium RIFCSPLOWO2_02_56_12
ATTCTGCCCGGCCTGGGAGGACCGACTGCCATGGCCCTGATGCTTCCTTTCATTTTTAAGATGTCAGCGGTAGAAGCCTTCGCTTTCCTATTGGGAATGGCTGCGGTTACGTCAACAACCGGTGACATCACCTCCGTACTCTTCGGCGTGCCGGGTGAACCGACCACAGCATCGACCATCGTGGATGGCCATGCGATGGCGAAGAAGGGCGAGGCAGGCAGAGCCCTGGGCGCGGTGCTGATGAGCTCCCTTCTAGGCGCTATCTTTGGCGCTTTTGCCCTTGCCGCCGCCATCCCTGTTATCCGGCCCTTAGTCCTCACTTTTGGTTCCCCAGAGTTTTTCATGCTTTCGCTCTTAGGAATTACCTTCGTAGCCTCGCTCAGTGGAGAGGATCAGTTGAAGGGAATTATCTCGGGTGGATTGGGCTTGATGCTTGCAACTATAGGACTGGATCCTATAGCGGGCATCCAGCGCTACACCCTTGGCCAGTTATTCCTCTGGGACGGGATTGGTCTGGTACCGGTCACTATCGGGTTTTATGCGATTCCCGAAACCATAGAGCTGGCGGTTTTGGGGACAAGCATCGCCCAACAAGAGGTGGGAAAGCTGGGAGGCGTGATGGAAGGGGTTAAGGATACCTTCCGCCATTGGTGGCTAGTGATCCGCTGCAGTGCCCTGGGGACCTTCGCCGCTATCATTCCTGGAATGGGGGCGGCCACGACTCAGTGGCTCGCTTATGCGCATGCCGTACAAAGTTCCCCTAATAAGGAACGCTTTGGCAAAGGGGCCGTAGAGGGAGTCTTAGGTCCGGGCGCTGCCAACAACTCAACGCTGGGGGGCAGTTTGATTACGACTATCGCCTTCGGGGTACCTGCCAGCGTTATCATGGCGATCCTTTTAGGCGCATTTATCATCCAAGGCATCGTCCCAGGTCCTGACATGCTCCTCCCCCCGCCGAAAGGTAAGCTGGATCTGACCTTCTCTTTTGTTTGGGTCATTATCATCTCCAATGTCATCACCGTGGCAGCCTGTTTTCTCTTTCTGAAACCATTGGTAAAGATCACTCAGGTGAGGGGAAGTCTTTTGATACCGTTAATTCTGCTGCTGATCTATCTGGGCGCGTTTGCGGAAAAAAACGCCTTTGAGGATATGATTGTGGTGCTTTTTTTCGGCGCCCTGGGGTGGATCATGGAGAAGTTCAAATGGCCGCGCCCGCCGGTGCTTCTGGGTCTCGTCCTCGGTCCTCTGGCCGAGAATCGGCTTTTCCTTTCAAGTGACAACTATGGGGCTGCCTGGCTCTGGCGACCGGGAGTTCTGATCATTTTCGCGCTGACTCTAGCGGGTATCCTCTATCCGATCATTAAGGAGAGAAGGCAAAAACGCAAAAGCGAGCGTCAGCCTGCGGTGACGGGCGGAACAAAACCGGAAGCTAGAGAAATTTCTTTCAGGTTTAGTCGGGGGTCACTCTTCAGCGCCTCTATAGTAGTCCTTCTTGGACTGGCGCTTTGGCAGAGCAGGAACTTTGGCTATCGCGCCGGTCTTTTCCCCTGGGCGATCGGCTTCCCGGTCTTAGCGTTGGCCATCGTCCAACTAGGGATGGAGCTTTTGGGTTTCAAGAAGAAACCCCGCGCTGCCGAATTTGGACTGGGGGTTGGCCCGGAAATTTCCCCTGAACTGGCTTATCGTCGGACACTTGCCATCCTTGGCTGGACTATCGGTTTCTTTGTCGGGATCTGGCTTTTAGGTTTTTCCCTCGCGGTCCCGACAACGATAATCCTCTACCTCAAATTTGCCAAAGAAAAATGGCCTATCACTCTGGCTCTGGCCCTGGTAGCCTGGCTGTTTTTTTACGGCTTATTTGACTACGCCCTGCACGTGCCCTTTCCTGACGGGCAGCTCTTTCTCTGGTTGGGACTGATCGCCTCGTGAGGTCGCCGCGCGCTGAGGTTGGCTCCCGTTTCAACGGGCCTTCAGCGCCCTCCACACCTTCTCCGGCGTGAGCGGCAGGTCGTAAATCCTCACCCCTACGGCATTGGTGACGGCGTTGCCGATCGCCGAGGCCACAGGCAGAAGCCCGCCCTCGCCCATCCCCTTAGAGCCGAAGGGGCCGGGACCATTACGGTTTTCCAGCAGAATGGTCTCGAATGCTTTCGGCACGTCACGAAAAGTCGGCACGCGGTAGTCAATCAGATTCGGATTGAGGAGCTGGCCGTCTTTATAAACCATCTCCTCCAGTAGGGTGTGACCGATCGCAAACATCACGGCGCCTTCGTCCTGTCCGACGCATTGAACGGGGTGAATCGCCTTACCCACGTCCGCGATCGAGACGTATTTTAAGATTTTGATCTCGCCGGTATCGGCATCCACTTCGACCTCCACTCCTCCCCAACTGACTTCCCAGAAGGTCGTCGGGGAGCCCAAGACAGCGCGCTTGCTTTTTATGTCCCGGTAAGAACCCCGACCAACGACCTCGCCCCCCTTGGCGCCGAAATGTCTTTGCATGAACCCTGCCAAAGAGATGGACTGGCCCCTGGAGTTGTAAATGTTGCCATTTTTCAACCGGAGCCGATCCGCCTTGTCCTTGAGCAGCTTGGCTGCTTCCCGCAGAATCTGCCGCTTCAAATCCTGCGCCGCGCGCTGCACGGAGAGGCCCATGACCACCATGGAGCTGCTGGCATTCGTGGCGGCATCGTAGGGAGTAACGTCCGTGTCCAACTGCGCCACAACGACCCGATCCAACGGCACCCCTAACTCTTCAGCCGCCACTTGGCTCAAAGCCGTACGAGCCCCCTGCCCTACATCCACCGTCCCGGTCAGCAGGACGATACTGCCGTCGGAGTTCATCTTGACCGCCGCCGCAGCAACCTTATAGGTCCCACCCCCATCCTTCATGCAGCAGCTCAATCCTCTGCCCGTATTGGCCTTGCTCTTCTTCCGGTTCCAACCGATGGCCTTCGCGGCGCGGAGCAATCCCTCTTTGAGATTACAGTCTACGGGGGTATCTCCCGGCGTGTACTCTTCTCCCTTTTTCAACAAATTTTTCAGCCGGAACTCTAACGCGTCCATCCCCAGCTTCTCGGCAATAATATCCATTTGCGATTCGTATGCCCAAGTGACCTGGAGGGTGCCGAAACCGCGGAATGCGCCGGCAGGAACCGTATTAGTGTAAATCGTGAAGGCTTCGGTCTTCGCGTGAGGAATACGGTAAGGACCCAGCGCCCGGTACCCGGCTTTCTGCGTCACGCGCGGCCCTGCATCCGCATAGGCTCCTGTCTCCATGTAGATTTTGCACTGTCTGGCGATCAGGCGCCCATCCCGGCTGACCCCCGTCTTGATACAGTACCGGGCAGGATGGCGCGTGACGGTCTTGAAGCTTTCTTCAACGGACAAAACGAGCTTAACGGGTCGCCGGGCCTTCCACGACAAAGCCGCAGCCAGCGGTTCCGTTTTGACCGCCAGTTTCCCGCCGTAGCCCCCACCGACCCAGGGCACAATGATGCGCACCTTATTGAGCGGTACGCGAAAGATATCGGACAGATGCTCGCGCAGCGTGAAAGGATCCTGGGTCGAAGCCCACAGGGTAATCCGGTCTCCTTCAACCTGAGCCACGGTAGCGTGGGGCTCCATGGAAAAATGCTGCACCCGGGGAAACGTGAAGGTGTCCTCAAAGATGAAATCCGCCTTCTTGAAGCCCTCGTCAATATTCCCCTTGCTATAACTGAAGCGGTAGCAAAGATTGGTGCCGCGAAATTCCGGCGGCGCTTGATATAGATGACCCATCAACTCTCCGCCGCTCGAAGAGCTGTCGTGCACCAAAGGGGCCTGGGGAACCAGAGCCTCATCGATGGTTGTCACCGCTGATAGCTCTTCGTACTGCACCTCGATCAAGTTCAAGGCCTCCTCGGCCGTACCCTCATCGATCGCCGCTACCGCCGCCACCGGGTCGCCCACGTAGCGAACTTTATCAACCGCGACAATCGATTGGTCCTTGTAGGCGGCGCCATAGTAGTTTAACCCTTTGAGGTCCTCTCTGGTCAAAACTGCGACAACCCCGGGAAGCCTTTCGGCTTTGCCGCCATCCACTTTGAGCAACTTAGCGTGGGGAAAAGGGCTTCTCAGAATTTTTCCATACACCATGCCTGGAAGCTCGATATCCACGGTGTAAAGAGCCTTTCCGGTCACCTTTTCTTCCCCGTCCACGCGCGGCAGGCTGCTGCCGACAACTTTCAAAGCTTGCGATGTTCTCATAAACGCTTTTTGAAGCCGGAACTCGTCTTCCTCCTTTTCACTTCATCTCCTCGCTTTCTACCCCTTGCCCACGCACTTAAGCGACTTCTCTAATACAGGGTGAAGACAAAGTAAAGCTGATCATCTTTTATATTGTCTGGTCACCCATTCCACCGCCTGCTCTCTGGTTTGGATCTCTCCCTCCAGCTGCGCCTCCTCGATTTCTTTCAAGATAGTGTGGAAAAGAGGGCCGGGTGAGAACCCCATGGCGATCAGGTCTTTCCCCCTAAGCAGCGGTTCGGGATGGATCTCCTCATGTTTCAGCTCGGCCATCTTCTGCTTACAGAAGTGGTAATATCGGAGGTCGCCGTTCGCCGAGAGGGCGTCAATGCGGGTAAGCTCCAACAGCTCCTCAATCCCCTCCTCCCCCAGAAAACGCTTCAGAGTGCTGAGGCGCATCTTCGGCGCCTGCGTGTGACGCAGGTGATGCTTGACCAGGTAGGCTACCCTTTCCCACACCGCGCCGCTGCGCTTCAGCCGTTTCAGAATCTCCACAGCCATCTCCGCCCCTTTCTCGGAATGGCCATAAAAGGTGATCCGCCCTCCTTCCCTTTTCACGCAGGCCGGCTTGGCAATATCATGCAGGAGACAACCGTAGGCCAAGCTCTCTGAGATTTGAGATTCGAGATTCGAGATTTGAGAAAGGTGGCCCAACGTCAAGAGCGTATGGACAAAGACATCCCCCTCGGGATGAAAATCGGGGCTTTGGTCGACGCCTTTCATCGCCTCTATCTCAGGGAAAATGACCTGCAGGAGGCGGGTCTCATCGAGGAGCTGAAACCCCCTTCTCGCTTCGCCTTCGGTCAGGATACGGGTTACTTCGTCGCCGATCCTTTCCCAGGAAATCTGCGTGATAGTCGGGGCTTGCTCCTGGATAGCCCTAAAAGTTCCCTCTTCGATGGTAAAGCCGAGGCTGGCGGCAAAACGCACGGCGCGCGCCATCCGGAGGCGGTCCTCGCGAAAGCGCTCTCGGGGATCTCCGATGGCCCGGACCAACCGCCGGCCCAGGTCTTCCCTTCCGCCGACGAGATCAATGACCTGGTCCGCAATCGGATCGTACATCATTCCGTTAATGGTGAAATCACGCCGCAAGATATCCTCTTGCATGGTCGCAAAGCGGACATGGCTGGGCCGGCGGCCATCCAGGTAAGGCCCGTCATGGCGGAAGGTCGCGACCTCAAAGGGATCCCCGTCGAGGATAACCAGGATGACACCGAACTGCGTCCCCACCGCTATGGTCTTGGGAAAAATTTCCTGTATCGCCTCCGGCTTCGCCTCAGTCGCAATATCGTAGTCTTGGGGAGTCTTCCTGAGGAGATAATCCCGCACGCAGCCGCCCGCCAGGTAGGCCTCGTAACCCTTTTCCCGCAGGCGCTTTATAACGGAAATAGCCTTTTCCTTTTGAGACACAGAGACACCCCGGCAGGCTTATTGTAGTTAAGAAAAGACGGGAGAGGAAGAAGAAAAAGCGCTGAGCTTCTACTGCACGGACTCGTTAGAAGCGGAGATGAATTCCTTAACCTTACCCTGGAGCTCCTGGAAGGTAAACGGCTTGACGATGTAATCGTTGCATCCCGCTTCAATACAGGATTTGAGATCGGACTCCCTGAAAAGAGCCGTTGCGGCCAATATGGGAATATCCTGGGTCTCAGGATTAGAGCGAAGCGTGCGGGTAGCTTCCCACCCGTCCATACCAGGCATCATGATGTCCATCAGGATGAGATGGGGTCTTTCCTGCACCGCCTTTTCTACGCCTTCCTTCCCGTGCTTTGCCGGGATGGCCAAGAATCCCATCAGCTCCATCTGCCAGATGAGCAGCTCTCGCATATCCGGATGGTCTTCAACGACAAGGACTTTTTTCATATTTGCAGTCTTCCTTTCGACCTGAGCGGTCAGCCGGTGACCTTATCGAACTTGGCGCAATGCGGGGTACATTGCTAAAATACTATAGCGCTTCGCGGCTGTCAAGAATTTTTTGCTCTTGTGGAAATAGCGCGGCCCCGATTTTTTCCAAGCCTCAATTTTCCGCGCCCTCCCTCTCCTATTTTTTAATCCCGGTCTTCTCCTGATTTGCCACTACCACCACGATGAGCTTTTCCGGTTGCAGGTAACGTTTGGCCGCGCTGAGGACATCCTCCCGGCTTACCTTCCGGATCATTTCCGGATAGCGATCCGGATAGTCCAATCCCAACTCAAAGAATTCCACCTGTGCGAAAAAGCCTGCGAGCCTCCGGTTGGTATCGAAACGTAGGGGAAAACTGCCGATAAGATAGTCCTTGGCAGCCTGCAGTTCGTCCTCGCCGACCCGCTGTTCCCGGATTCGCCGAATCTCCTCGATGGCGATGCGGATGGCTTCGTCGGCGCTCTCGTTCTTGGTCTGCATCGTTACCTGAAAGGTTCCGACATACTTTCCCGCATCGAACATACTGTAAACGGAATAGGCCAGCCCCCGTTCGTTTCGGACGGAGTCCATCAATCGCGAGGAAAACCCTCCGCCCCCCAAGATGTAATCCATAACCTGAATCGCATAATAATCCGGGTGGCTTCGAGGCACGCCCTCATGACCGATAATGATGTTGGCCTGAGTAAGGTTTTTTTGAATGCGGATAGAGTTTGCCGGACCGGGAGATGCCGAGGGAACCGGCTCTTCGGCAGCACCCCCTCTATCCCAGGATTGAAAGACCTTGGCGAGCCTCTCGGTGATTTCTTGATGGGAGACATCTCCGACCACCGCCAGGATCGCGCGATTAGGGCGATAAAACCGCCCATGAAACTCGACCAGCTCGGCCCGTTCCATGCGTTCGACAGCCCCTTCCGTCCCCTCCACAGGTCGGCCATAAGGGCTGCCAGGGAAGAGCGCCTCCAGGAATTTTGTCTGGGCGATCGCGCCGGGTTCTTCATCTCTCGCCCTGATCGATGCGATCACCGATTTTTTTTGCCTATCGATCTCTTCCGGAGGAAATACCGATGCCGTCAAAACATCGGCGAGGAGGTTGAGACCGGCATCGAGGTCTTTTTTCAGCAAAGTCAAACTCACCGTTGCCAGATCTTCGCTGCACCCGGTCGACAATCCGGCGCCGATAAAGTCGAGCTCCTCACTGATCTGCAAGGCCGTTCGGCTACGCGTCCCATAAGTCAACAGCCGGGCGGCTAGATTGGCTAACCCTTCGCGCCCTTGAGGGTCATACCGCGAACCGGCTTTAATGAGGAGGTTCAACGTTATCATCGGGAGGGCCCTCTCTTCCGAAGTCAAAAGGACCATGCCGTTTTCCAGCACCGACCTTTTCGGCGTCAGGCGCGCCTCTAGAACCGGAGGGGCGGAGGCAAGCAGAGTCCAGGAAAGAAAAACAAGAATAAGCTTTTTCACTGTTTTTTCTCTTTGATGGGAATAAGAGTCCCCACGGTTCGTCGATCCGTGTCGAGATACTGCTTGGCGACTTTGAGAATGTCCGCCGCAGTAACCTTCCTGATTCCTGCAAGATAGCTATCCAAAAGCCGCCATCCCGCCACGGATTCATACTGGCCGATCCTCATGGCTTGACCAAAGACGGAATCCTGGCCGAAGACAAACGACGCCTCCACCTGATTCTTAGCCTTCTCCAATTCTTTCTCGCTAATGAGTTCCGCCCTCATCCGAGCTACCAGGCTGTCGATAGCGCGCTCCACCTCGGCGGGATCCTTGTCGGGCATCACCTGAGCCGTAATGGAAAAAACCGTTGGGTCTACTGAGAGTCCTTCATAATCGGCATCCACGCCGAGGGCAAGGCGCTTATGGTAGACCAGTTCCTGGTAGAGACGGGAACTACGTCCGCCCGCCAGGACCACCGAGAGGAGATCCAAGGCGAAACTATCGGGATCTTTGAAATTAGGAGCGTGATAGTAGAACAAGAGAAACGGCAGCTCGGCCTCTTTCTTAAGAACGACTCTTCTTTCCCCTCTCTGCGGCACCTCCTCCACTCTTACCTTTGGCGTCTCCGGACCACGTGGGATTTTACCGAAGGTCGCCTTAATTTTGCTCAAGATTTCCGGCGTCGAGAAATCGCCCGCGACGACGATAAAGGCGTTATTAGGGACGTAATATCTCCGGTAATGCCGCTGGAGGTCTTCGCGCGATAGGCCTTCGATGTCTCCCATCCAGCCAATGACCGGACGGCGGTAAGGATGGACGGTGTAAGCGACAGCGCCGGTTACCTCGGCCAAAGCGGCGGTAGGGTTGTCTTCCGTGCGCAGACGCCTCTCCTCCATGATGACTTTCTTTTCCGGCTCGAAATAGCTCCCGTCAAGAAGGGCATTGGCCATTCGGTCGGCTTCCAGCTCGATGGCTATGCCGATCTTCTCGCGACTCATGGTGGCGAAATAGACTGTGTGGTCTGCCGAGGTGAAGGCGTTGGAGCGTCCGCCGTTTTTGGCAACGATGCGCGAGTATTCTTCGGGACCTACCTTAGGGGTCCCTTTAAACATCATGTGCTCCAAGAAGTGTGAGAGCCCGCTCTTCCCGTCTTCCTCGTTTCTCGACCCGACGCGATACCACACCTGAAAGGTAACCGATGGACTCTTATGGTTTTCCAACAGGAGGACCTTGAGCCCGTTCTCCAGCATGACATCCTGGATCTGGGAGGTCTGGGCTTGGACAGGTAGCGAGAGAAACGCCGGAACCAAAAGGGAGAAGAAAAAAAACCAGAAGCGCATCCTTTCTACCAATAAAGGAAGAAATACAAAAGCGCAAGCGACCAGCCCTTCGGGAAGCCCTACGGGATCTCAGATTACAAATCTCAGATTTGATTCTGCTGAAGAATGGCCCCTGAATGTCACCCTGAACAAAGTGAAGGGTCTCAAGTCTTGGAAAACACGAGATTCTTCGCTTTGCTCAGAATGACGAACCGGGTTGATAGAGGGTTTTTCAGCAGAATCAGATTTCAAATCTGAGATCTGAGATCTGCAATTTGAAATTCCGCGCCAGCGGACTAGTTGACAGCTCCAGGCCGGCACAATAGTATGGCCCGACCTGAGGAGGAACTTATGCCTGATATCACCGATATGAGAGGCTTCATTAACTGCCTGGAGGAGATGGGAGAGATAAAGACTCTTCAAGGAGTTGATCTAAAGCTCGATGTCGGCGCTTTGACGGAACGGGCGGCGGAAAAGGAAGGACCGGCTCTGTTGTTCAGCCACTTCAAGGGCTATCCGGAAGGTTTTCGGATTATCTCCAACGCCTTCAGGACGTGCAGGCGAACCGCG
>MGRY01000219.1:9556-12376 GCA_001799045.1 Deltaproteobacteria bacterium RIFCSPLOWO2_02_56_12
GGGTAGATTTCCTCTATGCGTGGCGCAAGAAACTCGCCGCCTTTAAGCCCGTCCCGGTCCAGCAGATGGAAGGCGGGCCGGTCTTTGAAAATCAAATGGGCGAAGACGAGGTCGACCTCTACAAGTTCCCCACTCCGATCTGGCATGAGTTGGACGGCGGACTCTTTATCGGCACCGGATGCGGCGTGATCACGAAAGATCCGGAGACAGGCAGGATCAATGTCGGCACCTACCGGGTCATGATTCAGGAAAGGAACAAAGTCTCGGTCAAGATGAACATGGGAAAGCATGGCAGGCTCGCCTTCGAGCGCAGCCGCGCTGCCGGCAAGCCCTTGCCGGTCGCCATTACTCTAGGCCAGGGACCGAGCGTTTTTCTCGCCGCGCAGATGCCCTTGCCGCCTGATGTGAACGAATACGAGTTTGCCGGTTTCCTTCAGGGCTCTCCCGTTCCTGTTGTGCGGGGAGCCGTAACCGGCCTTCCCCTGCCGGCAAACGCCGAGGTCGTTCTCGAAGGGGAGATGCCCCCCATGAAGGACGAAGAGATGCCGCGTGAGGGTCCCTTCGGGGAGTGGCCGGGCTACTTTACCGACGCGAACGTGGGGGAGACGCCGGTAATGGTGGTGAAGCGGGTCTACTACAGAAACGATCCCATCATTTTAGGCGCGCCACCCCTCAAACCGCCCGCCAGTTATCTCCCGATACCTCTTGGGGCCGCCACCCTTTGGGAACAGTTGGAGAAGGCCGGCGTGCCGGATATAAAGGGCGTATGGGGTTTTGTTTATGGCGGTCAGCCCGGACCGTTTACCGTGATCTCAATTCACCAGCGTTACGCGGGCCATTCCAAGCAGGCGCTGCTGGTCGCCGCCGGGGCGCGCGCGGGCGCCTACGGCGGAAAGTTCGTCGTGGTTGTGGATGACGACATCGACATCTCCAACCCCCATGATGTGATCTGGGCGATCGCGACCAGGTGCTATGTCCGGGATGGGATCGATCAAGTCAAGGGCGTCTGGGCCTCGGTGTGCGAACCGGCCATGCCGCCTGAGGAGCGCTCTCCGAGAGGCTATACTTCGGACCGGGTTTTGATCGACGCCTGCCGCCCGTATAAATGGCTGGATGAGTTTCCCAAGGTGAATGCCTTCGCCAAAGAGTTCAAAGACGAGGTGG
Organism: Deltaproteobacteria bacterium RIFCSPLOWO2_02_56_12; assembly: GCA_001799045.1. Taxonomy (GTDB): domain Bacteria; phylum Desulfobacterota; class Binatia; order UBA9968; family UBA9968; genus UBA9968. The sequence goes on from MGRY01000219.1 coordinate 10,721, forward strand.
AGCGGAAGTGGAAGATTTGAAGAAGCCACAGGCCGACATCGCACCCGCCGCTCACTAAGGGATGAAGCTGCCACATAAGGAGGCAGGCCGATGAGACTGGATTTATTCAAGAAGGTAGCCTTAAAAATTGATATCCCTGACCAAGGTTTGCGCAAAGGCGACGTGGCAACGATTGTTGAACATCTACCGGGTAAGAACGGTGAAGATGGCTACGCCCTTGAAGTGTTTAACGCCGTTGGTGAGAGTATCGCCGTTCTAACGGTGCCCGAGTCGGCCGTGGAGCCCCTCACGGCAGACAAGATCCCGTCGGTAAGGCCGCTAGCCAAGACAGCATAATTGCCTGAGGGCATTCACTCGACAAGAAAAGAGCCGCAAGATACAGCATGGAAGCTCCGTCAGTCGATAACTATATTGCCCCAGGGCAGAGAAGTTTGCGGCTGCATTGTGAAAAGATTCCCGACCCCTTTTCCTTTCCCCTTTATTGACAGCCTTTACAAGGCAAGCCGGTAACGCAAGACCGGCAGGGCTGCCCGCCAGCGAGAGTCAAAGCGCCACAAGCCAACTTGCTCCGCACACCGGAAAGCTTCCCGCAACTCTGCACGGGTAATCTGGCGATTGATCGCGGCATACTTTTCCGTGGTCTTGACCTTCCAAGCAGGGGAATACTGGTCCATGATGTTGAGATAGGTGTCGGTAGAAATCTCGGTCGCGATATATCCCATGATCTCGCGGGTATCCTCGAGCATGCCCGGCATCACTAAGTGGCGCACCAGAAGGCCGCGCAAGCCCAAACCTTCTTCGTCAACGTTCAAGTCACCGACCTGTTCGTGCATCGTTTTGAACACAGCACGGGCCGCTTCGGGGTAATCCGGCGCCAAAAGGTACTTGCGGCAACGCTCCCGATCCCAAAGTTTGAAGTCCGGCATGTAGATATCGACGACCCCGCCCATCAGGCGGATGCTGTGCAAGCTGTCGTAGCCACTGGTATTGTAGACGAGAGGCACCCCCAGCCCTTTCTCAATCGCATAGGGAAGCGCCTCCAGGATCTGCGGAACGACGTGCTCCGGGGTCACGAAGTTGATGTTGTGGCATCCCTGCTCCTGCAAACGGACCATCATGTGAGCAAGCTCTTTCGGACCGACTTCTTCTCCCTCGCCGAGCTGGCTGATCGCGTAATTTTGACAAAAGACGCAGCGGAGATTGCACCAGCTAAAAAAAATCGTTCCCGAGCCCCTCAATCCGCGCAGCACGTCTTCCTCGCCAAAGTGAGGAGAAAACGACGAGACCCGGGCATAGCGGGCGACCTTGCAGACGGCAAATTTTTCCCACCGGTTGATCTCGCAATCACGCGGGCAAAGCGTACAAGAGCGCAGGGCTTCCAGCGCTTCGTCGATCTTTTCCCGCAACAGGCCTCGTTCGTAGGTTGCGAGATAGGCCGGCGAAAAGTCTGCGCGGCTAAGGATGAACCGGCCGCCGCCACCCACTTCCGGCGGAATGTTACCGTTGAGCGTCATGGCTGTCCCGAAGAAACAAATTTATTATAGCACTTTTACCCGGCGAGCCAGACGGTCGGGCGTAAATCGGGGCGTTGAAAAACCCTGTTCGCAGGCCGGTCAAAAAGGTTTGACTTGTCCTCGACCCTGAGTGCTCGGACCG
>MGRY01000220.1 GCA_001799045.1 Deltaproteobacteria bacterium RIFCSPLOWO2_02_56_12
GGACTGGCCTTGGGCAGCGCTTTTCTCAGAGAGGTTTTATCCAAGGAGGGACGCAGCGGGCTGGTACAGAAAGTCGTGCCGTTCGTGAAATTGGTAGAGGAGACGCTCAAAAATTCATAATTCAACATTCGCCTATGGATATAAAACTGACGCTGGCATGTGAAGACTACGATCGTACCCGGGCGTTACGCGACGGCTCGGTAAAAGCTGAAGGGATCGACCTTAACTATCTGGCGCTCCCCGTCGAGGAGATTTTCTGGCGCATGCTTAAATTCGAAGAGTTTGATGTAGCGGAGCTTTCGCTGGGGGCTTTTCTCGTCGCTGCCGCTCAGGGACGCCGTTCTTTCACGGCTATCCCGGTATTTCCCTCGCGGACTTTTCGCCACCGCTGCATCTTCGTGACCAGTTCCTCGGGCATCGAGAAGCCGGAAGATTTGCGCGGGAAGCGGGTGGGGGTGCCCGAGTATACCATGACAGCGGCGGTTTGGCTGCGCGGGCTGTTGCAGCATGAATACGGCGTTTTTCCGGGAGAGATCCACTGGCTCCAGGGGGGAGAAGAGCAGCCGGGGCGGAAGGATCGGGTCGATTTCGATGTCCCTCCGGGGATCCGTCTGGATGTCATCCCCCAAGATAGAACTCTTAACGAGATGATCGAGAGCGGCGAGATCGACGCCTTGATGTCACCGCGCATGCCTACCTGTTTTCTCCGCGGATCGCCGCGTGTGCGCCGGCTCTTTCCCGATTTCAAACAGGTGGAGATGGAATATTTCCGCCGCACACGAATCTTCCCCCTCATGCATGTCATCGTGATCCGGATGCCTGTTTACAGCGAAAATCCCTGGGTCGCCCAAACTCTCTTTAAGGCTTTCTGCGAGGCGAAGGACCTCTGTTTGAGCCGGCTCCACGACTCCAATATTCTCCGCATCAGTCTTCCCTGGACCGTCGCCGAGTACGAGGAAACGAGGCAGCTCATGACTGAAGACTACTGGCCGTATGGATTTGCCGCCAACCGGCGCGAGTTGGAAATCCTTCATTCCTATCTCCTGGAACAGGGATTGATAAAGGCGAAGCTGGAATTGGAGAAACTATTTGCGCCGAATACCCTAGAAGCGTTTAAGATATAGAAGGGACAACTTCGGACTGCAATTGACTATGAGTCGGGTGGAGTCGCCGCGCCGCTTCTCAGATTCCCAAGGGCATCCCTGGGTAGCGGTGGATGTCGTGATCTACACTTTGGGGCGAGGAAGGCTCGAATGCCTCTTGGTGCAAGTCAAGGAAGGGCCTTTTGCCGGGAAGTGGGCCTTTCCCGGCGGGTTGGTCGGCGCCGAGGAATCCCTCGATCAGGCAGCGGAGCGTGAAGTCTACGAGAGGACGGGAGTTAAGAACAGTTATTTAGAACAGCTCTATACCTTCGGCAAGCCGGAGAGAGATCCCGCCACGCGGGTGGTTTCCGTCTCCTATCTGGCTTTGGTTGCCCATCGTGAAGTCAGCCTGAATCCGGCTTCCAAGTATGCCGATATCGGATGGTTCCCCGCCAATCGCCTTCCTCGCCTCGCCTATGACCACGATCAGGTGGGGCGACTTGCCCTGAGAAGGATTCGCTCCAAGCTCCAGTATACGAATATTGTTTATAGCCTTCTCCCCTCGGAGTTCACCTTGGGCGAACTCCAGGAGGTCTACGAGACGATCCTTCACCGCTCCCTCGACCGGCGGAACTTCCGAAAGAAAATCCTCGCCCTCGGTCTGCTGAAACGATTGCCGAAGAAGCGGCGCGGCACCCATCGTCCCGCTTCGCTTTACGCCTTTATGAAAAGGCGGCAGATGATTATTGAGATGGTTTAAGAGTTGCAGGGATGATACTTCCAGGCAGGCCTACCAGTAATCGGTCCCGCCTTTGGGTCTGAGCACGACGATCTCCGTGTTGGCAGGGAGCGAGGATTTACTTACCGCCAGCGTATCACCTTGTGGTTTGCGCGTCGGCAGCCCCTGCACGAAGGGCTCCAGAATATAAAGGTTGTCCCGGTAATGCATGGGAATGGCGATCTTCGGTTTGATTTGCTGCAAAACCTCGCGGGCCGTTTGCGAGGCCATCGTGAATATTCCGCCGATAGGGATCAGCGCGATGTCGATTCTTCCCATCTGTTTGATTTGCTCGGCAGTCAGGGTGTGGCTTAAATCTCCCAGGTGCGCAATGCAAAGACTGCCGAGATCAAACAGGAATGCGGCCCCTTTGAGAGCGCCGTCCAGCCCGTTCTGGTAAATCGGCACATTGTAGATAAAGACATCCCTTACGTTCATGCTGACTCGGTTCCACTCGGCGCCATGGTTTGCCAACCCGCGCATGATGATCGGATTGCCGCGGAGCAGCTGCACGTAGTTGTGGTTCGGGTGTTCCCTCCCCACGGTGGCGACATGGGGCGTGAGGGTGGGCGTGGGGTGCATACCGGGCGCCAAAGGATCGGTAACGATCTTGGTCCCCTTGCGTGTGGTGATCTGAAAAAAATTATGGCCAAAGTACTGAATGGTGGCGTCGACTTCCGCGGCGAACGCGGGAGAAATGAAGTTGCGCGCGACATCCATGTCGCGGCACGAAGGCTCGACGGGTGAGGGCGCCAGGAAGAGGAAGAGAGCAGCAAAAAAAAGCGCGCACGAATTTTTCATGGCCTTCTCTAGGGCAGGGCCTCTCGCGGATTCAACTCCGATGCCTTGAAGAAATCAGCCACATAGTCTGATGCGGGCCGCCGCATGAGATTTTCCGGGGTGTCCACCTGCTCGAAACGCCCTTCTCTCATTACGGCGATGCGCTCTCCCAGGGCCAGGGCGTCTGCCAAATTATGGGTGACGTAAAGGGTAGTCAAACGGCTCTCGCAGTGGAATTTAACGATCTCGCCGCGCACCTTAAGGCGATTAGGAGGATCGAGATTGCTGAGGGGCTCGTCCATCAGCAGGACCCGCGGCGACGTCGTCATGGCTCGGCCCAGGGCGACCCGCTGCTGCTGCCCGCCGGAGAGTTCCTGGGGTTTGCGGCGGAAGAAGCTCTCTTCAATACCCAGCTTTTGAGTCAAAGGCCGCATGAATTCGCGGATCTTTAGCTGCGGCCATTTTCGAATCTTCAGCGGCAGGGATAAATTGCTATAACTCCGGTCGTCGAAGACCTTCATGTGGGGCCACAGGGCATAATTTTGAAAAATCATCTGGACGCCCCGCTGTCCTACGGGGAGATCGTTAACCGGGACTCCCCCGATATCAATGGTCCCGCTGTCGGGTCTCTCCAGGCCGGTAATGAGCCTCAAGGTAGTGGTCTTGCCACAACCGCTTGCGCCGACGATCACCAGAAACTCGCCCTCTTGAACCTCGAGGTTCGCCTGATTTACTGCGACTATCGAACCGAACCGTTTGGTGAGATGGCGTAAGACAACCGAAACCATCGAGATTCATGTTAGTGGATACTGAACAAAATTACAATAAATTTTGAATTGTTAATTAGGCAGAGGCCTCTTAATTCAAAACAAAAAATGAACACTAAGAATTGAAGAAGAGGCTGGTCAAGGGTAGGAAAGTTGTATATGATTTCTTGCGAGTCTGGAACAAAGGGGCAGGATGGCCGACAAGATCATCGATCTCAGAAGCGATACGGTAACCAAGCCGTCGCCGGAGATGCGGCGGGCCATGGCCGAGGCCGAGGTGGGGGATGACGTTTTCATGGAGGACCCGACCGTCAACCGGCTGCAAGAACGGGCCGCGCAGCTCTTTGGCCGCGAAGCTGCTTTGTTCGTCCCTTCGGGGTCGATGGGGAATCTCACCTGTATCATCGCCCATACGCGTCCCGGCCAGGAAGTGATCTGCGAGGGAAAAGGCCATATTTATAACTACGAGATGGCCGCGATGTCGGCCGTCGCCGGGACCCTGCCGCGGGTGGTTTCCGCCGAAGACGGGATCATGACATGGGAGCAGATCGCCCGGGTGATCCGGCCGAAAGTATATTCCCGCTCCCAGACCGCGCTCGTCTCGCTTGAGAACACGCACAACATGGCCGGTGGGACGGTCTATCCGACCCAGCTTATGCACGAGATTTGTGACCGTGCCCACGATGCCGGTATTGCTGTTCATCTCGATGGCGCACGGATCTTCAACGCCGCCACCTATCTCGGCGAGGGGGTGGCGGAGATGACGAAAAAGTTTGATTCGATCCAGTTCTGTTTAAGCAAAGGACTCGGGGCGCCGGTGGGATCGGTGATCGTGGGCTCGAAGGCCTTTATCGAACGCTGCCGCAGCATCCGCAAGATGCTCGGAGGCGGCATGCGCCAGGCGGGAGTCATTGCCGCCGCCGGTTTGATCGCCCTGGAAAAGGGTCCGAAACGGTTGCGCATCGATCATGAGAATGCCGGGCTTTTGGCCGAGCGGCTTGCCGAGATTCCGGGAATCCGGATTAACCCGGCCAAAGTTCAGACCAACATCGTTATCTACGACATCCAGCAAACCGGGTTGTCTTCGGCAGATTTTCTTGCCGAATTAGCCCGGCGCAAGGTATTGGGCGTTCCGGTGGATGCGGAAAAAATTCGCATGGTTACTCATCTGGATGTCGACCGGAAAAATGTGGAAGAAGCCGTGGAGACGATCCGGGAGATGTTAAAGAGTCATCTCTAAACAAACGGTCGAAATGGTGGAACTTGACGCGAGCGCAGAGCGAGAGATAAAGTTTCGACTCGAAATCTTATATCAGACAAAGGGGACAAGATGGAGAAGGCACTTGAGCAAAGTTTAACCGCGCTTTTAGCGCGAGAGGGGCTGGAGCCCAAAGCAGGCGACCTGGAGCAATTCTCGAAGATCATCGAACTTTACATGTCCACACTCAAGACGCTGCACTCGGTCAACCTTGGTGCCGAAGAGTTGGGCCCGGTTTTTAAACCGGAGTGGACCGGGAAGTGAAAGACTGAAAACAAGATCCCTAATCGAGTGAGACCGCAATAAGAGTAGGAGCCTTACCATGGCAGCAGACAGGCCGCTCTATTACCTATCGATCCACGAAGCTCAACAGCTTATTCAAAGCCGCCAGCTCTCGCCGGTCGAATTGACGCGGTCCGTGTTGGAGCGCATCGCGGCTGTAGATGGGAAACTGCACGCCTACATCAATTTGATGGCGGACAGCGCCCTGGAAGAAGCGCGCGTTGCCGAGGCCGAGATAGTCGGCGGCAACTGGCGCGGGCCGATGCATGGCATTCCCGTGGCAGTGAAAGATCAGTTGGATGTCGAGGGCGCGGCGGCGCGCATTCGCCAGTTCACCAAAGGCGTCGGCGATGCGACAGCGGTGCGCAGACTGCGTGAAGCGGGCGCAATTATGCTGGGCAAGCTTCATATGAGCAGCTTGCCTGACGCCGATCTGCCGGTGCCGCGCAATCCTTGGAACACGGAGCACGTCACCGGCGGCTCGAGCACCGGCTCCGGCGCAGCGGTGGCCGGCGGATTGTGTTTGGGATCGCTCGGCGAAGATACCGCCGGCTCGATTCGCAACCCGTCGGCTTTCTGCGGCCTCGCCGGGCTTAAAGCTACGTATGGGCGCGTCAGCCGCTATGGCTTAGCACCGCTGAGTTGGTCGTTGGATCACTGCGGGCCGATGGCGCGCGTGGTTGAGGACACTGCGCACATGCTCCGGGCGATTGCCGGCCATGATCCGCAAGACCCGACTTCAAGCACGGCGCCGGTCGCTGACTATGCGAGCGCATTGCGCGAAGATGTGAAGGGCATGGTTGTCGGCGTCCCGCGGGATTACATTAACGAATGCGCGCCGCGAACAGAACCGATAGTCTTAAAACTCATGGACAAAGCGATCGACGAATTGAAGTCTTTGGGCGCGCGTGTAGAGGAAGTCAAAGTTCAGACCCTGCATATCGCCACGATCTCCAACGCGGTGATCTACTACAACGAATTTTGGGCGGCACATAAGAGCGATGCCGCCTGGGTGCTGAAGAACGGTGCGGCGCAGCGGCGCGCGCGCATTTATCTGGGGATACTCACAAACTCGGCTGATTACATCCAGGCCCAGCGGGTCCGTAGCCGAGTGCGCGCGGAATTCGCCGAAGTCTTTCGCAAGGTCGATTGTCTTGCTCTTCCGTGCCAGACGGGGCCCGCGCCGCTGTTAAAGGATATGGGGCCCATCGATACGCTCTTTAAGCATGTTGTTCCCGAGTACCACGGCCCGTTTAATCTGGTCGGATTGCCGACGCTGTCAGTGCCTTGCGGCTTTTCCGAGAATAATTTGCCCATCGCGTTACAGCTTGTCGGCAAACCATTTGATGAATTGACAATTCTGCGTGCGGGCTACGCGTATCAGCAACACATGCGATGGTTTGAGAGAAAACCGCCGATTTAGGTTAAGCAAGAGGCGGTCCGCGTAAGTTGGATAAACGGTAATGCGATGATGCGATGGGTTTTCTGCTTCCTTTAGCCGGCTAATTTAGCCCCGGCTGGAGGCGGATGTCCGGCTCTACTTCCAGGCCAGGCTCAGGTTGACTGACCTCCCGCCAGAGGCGTCTCATTCTCAGCCTCAGCCGGACTCTTGTTGACGTAAAAAACCGATGGATCCAGCTTGAGATCATCCCTCAGAGCCTTCGCTTCTTTACTCGAAACGAGTTCTACAAGATCGCTAGCGGGTTCATCCAGATCGCCAAAGAGCATGGCTTTTGAAGGGCAGGCCTGGACGCAGGAGGGTTGCATGCCCGCGATGACTCTGTGATGGCAGAGGTCGCACTTTTCCACTGCTCCCTCCGCGTGAGCCTCATAATCTTGCTTCTCATGGGGTGTCAAGTAGTCTCGGAAGTAGCTCCGATTCCCCTGGTTAACCAGGAGGACACCAAAAGGACAGGCGGAGACGCAGGGTTTCACACCCTCACAAATACATGATTGCGAGTCGATAAGAACGATGCCACCTTCACCTCTCGTGATGGCCCCGGTCGGGCAGACTTGCGCGCAGGGCATCTCGGCGCATTGCATACAGAGCATTGGGATCCAGGTTTTGGATACTTTTGGGAATTCTCCTTCCTCCTTTTCCTCGATCCGAATCCAGAGGACTCCTGGAAGCGTTGAATTCTCCGACTTGCAAGCGATCATGCAGGCGTAGCATCCGGTGCAGCGACTTAGATCTATGGCTAATCCGTAGCGGGCCATAGTCTCACTCCTTTCTCACACGGCAAGGGTAAGAAACCATCCCAATGGTTCCACTTACGGGATCGGCGAACGAATCGTCGTAGAGATTGTTGACGTTGGTTGAACCGTCCAGGCTGCCGTAGCCTTCTAAGCCTAGGGAATCACAGCCTTGCCACCATCCGTAAGGGATGTAGATCACTTGAGGATGGACCGTCTCGGTGAGAACAGCCTTCAACACCACATTGCCCTGGATCGTCCCGTCTCGTTTGGGGGTTTCCACCATGACCCGGTCTCCGTCTCGGATGCCAACCTTTCGGGCCGTTCTCCGATTGATCCAGACAAAAGGTTCTCTGTCGCACTCCCTTAGCCAAGGCACGGCCCTCAGTTGTCCGTGAAGCCAGTGCATCGGCTTGAAACCGCTGCTTAGAATTAGGGGAAACTCTCTAAATAACTCAGGTGTGCTGAAAGGTCCGGGCTCTGGTTCTCTCCAGGAGGGAAGGGGATCATAGCCCAGGGTCTTAAGTTTTTCTGAGTATATCTCAAGCTTGCCGGTCGGAGTGGCTACTCCTTTGGGCCTGCCGCTCTTCTCGTCCGTGGCAGCATATCTTTTGTAGCGCGCCGGCGGCGGTGAATAAGCGATTCCCGGCGGTGAAGCGTCTAGCTCGTCCACAGTTACCTTGAAGGGCTCAAGCATATCATTGAAGGCCCTCTTGATATCTCCATCCCAGAATTCCTTCGCATAGCCCAGCCTCTTTGCCAGTTCAAAAATGATTTTGAGGTCTGGCCAAGCCTCGTATTGGGGTTCAACGATGGGCCGTCGGTGCATGAGGTAGGGCGGATTGTAGTTGACGAACTCGGACTCCCAGTGGGTCGCGCAGGGCAGGATGATATCGGCCATCGCCATCGCCGGCGTTTGCCAGATGTCCCCCATGGCCAGAAAGTCCAATTGTTTTAGCGCATCCATCATCTTCTTGGAGTTGGGATTTGAAGTCCCCATCCCCGAGGCGAGTGAGAGCATTCCCTTGATCGGATAGGGTTTACCCGTGAGGATCGCGTCAGCCACCAGGTTCATCGGTCCCACATATTCTTTGTTGTAAGCCCTGGCCTTGAACCCGGCGGCCGCCACCAGGCTCTTGTTGATCCAGTCCTCCGCAAGGTACTTGGCTCCCTTCACATCTTTGAACGTTAAGTCGGATTCGAAAGTGAGCCCCCCTGGCACATCCCAATTTCCCGTGACAACTGAGAGAAGAGCGAGAGCGAGGGCCGTATAATAGCCGTTAGAACTTCGGTGCAAACCGTTATACCAGTCAGTGCTGGCCGGCCTGGTTGTGGCGTAGAGGCGGGCTACTCTTCGGATATCCTCGGCCGGCACCCAGGTCATTTTCTCAGCCCACTCCGGGCTGCATGCCTCGACCATATCTGTAAAAAGCTGCCATGCCGGCCGGCAGGAGATGCCGTTGACGGAATACGAACCGTTCAAGGCTGGGTCCACATGAGAAGGAAACCACGGATTGGCCGGTTGAGGCGCGCGCGCTTTCGCATTCCACACCAGATAAGGACTTCCATCGCTGCTGACAAAGAGGCCGTTGTCGTCACGCACCAAAAAGGGAGCATTGGTCCAGTACTTAAGAAAATCAGGATCAAACAACCTTTCATGGATGATCACGTGGTGCATGGCGAGGAACAGGGCAAGATCAGTGCCGGGCCTTGGCGCAAGCCAGATATCGGCTTTCGCGGCGGTTGGCGCGAGAATAGGGTCTATCACGACGAGCCTGGCGCCGCGCTGCTGAGCGTCGAGGATCTTTCGGGCGAGTGGAGGCTCGGTATGGAGAATGTTATAGCCTACCAACAGGATAAAGTTGGTTTTCTCATAATCGATGGAAGGATGGAGACCCTTGTTCCCCAGATGAAGGGGAAGCCCCGGGCAACTCCGGCTGTAGCAACAGATGTGTCCGGTACCGCCGTGGTTGGGGCTGCCGTAAACGCTGGAAAGCCGGCCGAAGAATCTATACCATTCCGATCCTGATGAGCCGCCCGTGGAGCCTTTCTGGAAGAAGAAGGACTCCGGCCCATAGAGCGCTTTGATCTCATTCATCTTGGCGGCTATGGTATCCAGGGCCTCGTCCCAGGAAATACGCTGCCAGCCGGGGTCCACATCTCCTTTCGGTCTCGTCCGCTTCATGGGGTACTTAAGACGATCTGGATGGTAGATCTCCTGCTTGGCCGAAAGCCCCTTCGGGCAGAGAGTGCCGGCGTTGTTGTCAGAGTTCGGATCCCCCTCGACCTTCACCAAGTAACCATCTTTGACGTAGGCTATGACTCCGCACAGAGCGGCGCAGTGGATGCAATAGGAATGGATCTGTTGAGTGTTATTTATGCTCATGCAAGTTCAGGAGCCCCGTCAGGCTTCCAGAGACGATAGACTGCCTCCAGACCACACGCTCAGGATCTCCACTCGCCGTGTCGGCTTCAGCGTTATCATTTTAACTCAGATAAGATAACTGCCTGGCCGGGCAACCCAGTCCGGGCTGAAGTAAGACAAATCAAAGATGTGACCGGACCGGCGCAATCTTGCCGTCTGTCAAAAGCCGCCTAACACTATTCGAAACCACGGTTGGCCGTCAAGCGCCGGTGAAACCCCGCTCCGCTCATCCCACAAAGAGCGTGAACTTTGCTCCCGCTAGATTCTGGACCGTGGTGGGCGTGAGCAGGCGCCGGTCGGGCGCGAGGACGCGCTGGGCGATCTCCCAGTTGACGGGCGGCAACGGATCCAGGGAGCGGATCTCCTCTAGCATAAAATAGTCGGCATGGTCCACTTCGCGGCCGTCCGGTCTGGGCTCGCCCTTAACGGGACGCAGCAACAGCACAACATACAACCCGTTTCCTAGCTCCGGATCGTAGCGGTTGCGGACCCCGAGAAGACCTTCGACTTCAGCGGTGACGCCGGTCTCTTCGAGTACTTCGCGGACTACCGCCTGCTCGATAGTCTCGTCAGGTTCGATATATCCCCCGGGCAACTGCCAGTTGCCCTTACCGTGGCGTGAAGCGCGCCGCACCAGGAGCAGGCGTCCATCACGCACAACGGCTCCTCCCACACCGATGTTGTATCCGGTATTGTAACGGTTCGGTATTGGCATAGAGTTACCTCTTACTTTTTTCTCCGCCTTCTCACTCTTCGGAGTCAATTCCTCCCTTATCCTTCTGCCTTACTTTTAAAGTCCTCTCGTTCCAACATCGGATGGCGTTCGAGAACACCCGAGGCTACTCGGTTAGATTATAGACGCGGTTGTAAGGGATCGGCAGCCGCTCGACATCATCCGGAGCGCAGACGCGGGCGTGGACATTGAAGATCGGCCCGGCATATTCCAGCTCAGCCACCGATCCACTATCTGCCGTTCGGCTTTACTTCTC
>MGRY01000221.1:0-10431 GCA_001799045.1 Deltaproteobacteria bacterium RIFCSPLOWO2_02_56_12
TTGTTCTTGCAAAGGGTAAGCCCGGTGGGGCCGCTGCCGGTGTAGCGGACACCCAGCATTTCGAGCAGGCTGGCTACATTTTGATCGTATGCCGAACGGTTATGGAAATGCTCGGTCAGGTTGAACACCACGTCCGGCGCATGCGCTTTGACTTCATCCAGGATCAACCCCGGTTCGTCAAAGACCCCGAGCGTGCGCACTTCGTGACCCAAGCGCTTCAAGGCGTCGATGACGTTGGCCTCGGCCTTCCAGTCTGCGGTTTGGAGTTCGCGGCTGAAGTCCTGATCGGCGGGAGGGGTGCCGGCCGTGTCGAAGAGGGCCAGCACCTTGAGCTTCTTTCTCATCTCTTCCTTTCTGAACGGCAACCCGGGTTGAATGCGGCCCTCATGATTTCTTGAACTTTCCGGTTAATCGGTAATGGGAGGCAAGCGTCGCCAGGTAGGCGGTTATCTCCAGACCGGAGGAATCGGGCCGTACCCTGAGGTCCAATTCGGCGCACCGCTCCGTCAGCGCCCGCAGTAAACGGTTCACCGTGAATTTTGGCTCGCCGGTCCAGACCGATACGGCATCGAGAATGGGTTTCCTCGATCGCCGCAGGAATGTCGCCGCCCGCTCGGCCGCAGGCGCGGTTGGGGAGTCGGCGAACAATCTGCGCAGATCCGAATCGAAGAAATCGGGAAATTCCTGCGCATAGAGACGGCGCCGTCTTTTATAATAGACTTCAAGGCGGGAGCGCAGGCGGGAGGCCTCGCTGATCTTCTCCCGCGAAACCACCAGGGGCGGTTTGCCGGCCAGCCTCTTCATGAGTTCGTCTACATACTCCAGCTTTTCGAGCGCCTTCCAGCCTCGGTACTGGCGTCTCCAATCCAGGCCGGGAGTGAGCCATATGGCGACCGTTTCGGCGAAGTCCTCCTCGGGGTGGCTCTGGGCATACCAGCCGTCCAGGTGCCGAACGAAACGCTTGCTATAAGGGCGGGCGCGGAAGCTTTCTGAATAGTCGAGCGACGGCGGGCCGAAAAGCTTCTGCCATGGCGGCTCTTTTTCCAGGAGATAGGCGTGGTTTAGGACGTGCCCCATCTCGTGGCGCAGAAGGCGCATGCACCAGGCCTCGGTGCCGCCTTCCACCTCCATCATCATATGCTCCTCTAGCCTTTTGAGCCGGGGATGGGCAAGATAGAAGGGAATAGCTATGGTCGAGGCGCCCTCCGGACAGAACCATTCATCTCCCAGGTAGCAAACGGGCTTAAAGGCGGTTTGTTTTTCGTCGAGCTCCCGATAAAAATTCTCGATGCGCGATTCGAGTTCTGTCCCGGGGATTTTAAGCTTCAGATCGCAGATCCTCATCTGCAGAAGCTGTTCGTCCGTGCAGCCGGCCCAATCCGGAACCGGGGGACTCTGCAGAGCTGCGTCCGTGGTCTCCCTGATGCGCGTCCGACTCATGCGGGTATTTTAGCGGCCAGCGCATCCTGGGTGACAGCGGCAATTTTCCTTGCGCGCCACTCGTAGAGAATGATGGCAAGGCAAATTACGCCGCTGACACTGTTAATAAGCCAGCCGTAGGCGATGGTTCCCCCAGGCGGGATCAGGAGCCCGATCCCTCCCAGGGCTAAGAGGAGGCGCTGCCACCAACCGACCGGACGGACAAAGTATCCGACGATGGCGATGCCGACAGTCGCGGTCCCTGCGGTTGCAGTAGCCACGGCCAGCGCGACCAGATGCGCCGGTCCCTGGAGAAGCAGAAGCGGGTCGAAGACGAAAATGAACGGTATCACATAGGCGATAAAGGCAAGACGCATGCATTCCCACCCGGTCCGCATCATGTTTGCGCCGGCGATCGTCGCTCCTGCAAAGGCGGTCGTGGCGATCGGTGGGGTGATCAGAGAAAGCATCGCGTAGTAAAAGACGAACAGATGGGCCGCGAGCGGCGGGATTCCCAGCTTGACGATAGCGGGGGCTAGGGTCAAGGCGACCAGCACATAAACCGCGGTTGTCGGTAGCGGTAATCCAAGCACCAGTTCAATGATGGCGGTCAATAAGAGAATGAGAAGTATGTTATGGCCGCCCAACCGCTCCACAAACAGGGTGAAGATGAAGGCCAGGCCGGTGAGGTTGATAATTCCCTCTGCTATTCCCGCTACGGCGCATATCACCGCCAGCTCCAGCATGGTTAACCCGGTCCCTTCGATAATGGCCATGAATTTTTTCCCATTGATGCGGCTCTCCCGGCGGAAGAAAGTGACAACCAGAGCTGCCGCCGTGGCATAGAAGCCCGCCCCGGCGGCGTTCATGTTCAGAAAGAAGAGAATATAGATGATCAGCCCCAAAGGAATGATAAAGACCCACCCTTTCCTCAAGACCTCGGCGAGAGAAGGGATGTTTTCCGGAGGGATCCGGCTGATTCCCATCCTCCCGGCCTCCAGGTCGACCTGAACGAAGAGGGCCAGGTAATAGAGGAAGGCCGGAATAAAGGCGGCGATCGCTACCTGGGCGTAAGGCAGGCCGAGAAATTCGGCCATCACGAAGGCGGCTGCCCCCATGACAGGAGGCATCATCTGTCCCCCGTTAGCAGCCACGGATTCGATGGCGCCGGCCACGTGCCGCCGGTAGCCGGAGCGAATCATCATGGGAATGGTGATCGATCCCTCCACCATGACGTTGGCCACCGGGCTCCCCGAGATCATGCCAAAGAGCGCGCTGCCCAAAACCGCGATCTTCGCCGCGCCGCCCCGAAACCTTCCCATAACGATCATCGAAAGATCCGTGAAAAATTGGCCGCCGCCCGTCGCGTAAAGAACCTGGCCGAAAAGAATGAAGGCAACCACGGTAGTGGCCGCAATTGAAAGCGGCGTGCCCAGAAGAGAGCTGGGATCAATGTAAAGGTGCACGGCCATTTTGGACCAGGAGATTCCTCTGGCGTGGAGAATGCCGGGAAACCAATAGGCGAAGCGGGCGTAAAAAACAAAAATAGCCACGAAGAGCACCAGCCACCATCCACTCATCCTCCGGCAGGCCTCCATGACAAGGAGGAACGCCAGCGCCCCGAGCGCGATCTTTTCGGGCGTCAACTCCCCGATCTCGTTTAGGATGCGTGGGTAGAAGATAGCGAGGTAGCCGCCTGCCACAAAACTCAGCAGAAGCAGGAGAAGATCATACCAGGGAGCACTGTCTTTGGGGGCGCTGCTGTTTGCCGGTACGGAGAGGAAGACCGAACCGAGTACCAAAATGAGGATCAGCCCGAGATACTGCTCCTGAAGCATGGGAGCGCCAAAACGGGAGGGAACCTCGAAATTGAACACCAGAGAAAAAAGCGGGATGCCCCACAGCATGAGACGCTGGAACGCCCGCATGCCGGGTTGTTTGAGAATTCTGAAGCGGTTTATCTCTTCAAGTTCCGCTAAGGGGACGCCTGCCTCTACTGGCTTGAAAGCTTCGTCTGCAGCGCCTCCATTTCTTTGCTCCATAGGTGTTTTTCCTTAAAGAACTTGATCGCCCCGGGGTGATAGGGAATGAAGGCATTCTTGCTGACCATCCGCTCGCGCCGCCAGCTCTTGAGGGCGGGATAGGCGTCCCCTAACTCCTGGTTGTATTCCCACAAGGCCTTGACGACTTCGTAGGCCGCTTCATCGCTCAGCTCCTTGGTTGCCACCAGATAGATGTCATTGGTGAGGACCGCGGTCTCCTTTACAATCCCGGTTGCGCTGCCTGGTTTGAGAACGCTCGAATAACTTCCCGGGTAAACCTCTGCCATTTTTTTCTCCCCCTCCGGAGAGGGAATGATAGAGATGAATTTCACGCCTCCTCTGCGGGCGTTGGTCTCCTCAACCGCCGGGCTGCCGACCGAGTGCCAGCCGGCATCTGTCCTCCCCTCCATAAATGCCTGGGCCCCGGCCTGGAGGTCCGAAACCGGAACCTTCACAATGTCATTGTAGCTGAGCCCGGCGCTGGCCAAGGCGGCGGTGCTGCTTAGTAGCACCACAGGAGTTCCCGGATAATCCGTAGGAATCTTTTTCCCCTTGAGGTCCGCCACGGTCTCGATCGGTGAATCCTTGGGGACATAGAAGCCGAGCTGGAGCGAGCCTCCTGCGATGAGGAGCCGGCTGTTTTTAAACGTCCTTTTGTAAAGAATGGTCCCCTTGTATGAAGTGGCGGCGTCGGCGCTGGTAAGTACGCCCATGTCCGTGTCCCCGCTGTCCATAGAGGGGAGCCAGGCGGGAGGACCCGCGAAGGGTTGGACCCGGACCGTGATTGCCGTGTGGCGGCTGACGACCGTGGCAATACCTGTCCCGATAGCGTTGTAGAGACTGCCGACCGCATGGGTTGCCAGCGTGGCGCTGCGCGGGACGGCGGAGAGAGAAGGGAGAGCCAGCAAAGCCAAAGCGATCAGAGCAATCCCGGTTCTTTCCAGCCATTTGTCCATACTCGATCTCTCCTTTCCCCTTTTTTTCGGCTCTATTGAGAGCCCCTCGGTTGGCGCAACCGTTGTCTCAACGTTGTTATTTAACCGATGCGGCCCGGTAGTAGTCGAGATCGTAGTAGAATGCCAGTGAACTGCCCTTTAGCAACTTAAAGCCGAATTCCGTTCGCAGTTTAAGCACGCTCTCAAGGCCGGGCAAATTGAGCGCTCCGGTCGCGGACAGCTCTTCAACACTCCCCGCGGCGGCCTTCGGGCTCAATTTCAGATCAGCGGCTACCAGTTTGACTGCCTCCTCGCGGTTCGCCGGATTCTTCGCCCAGCGCATGCCGGCCATCCAACCGCGCAAAAATGCAAGAAGCTCCCTTCGGTGACTCTGCGCCCAGGCGCGGTTTACGGCCAAGATAGTATTCGGGTAGTCTGGCAGCACCTCGCGAGAATCGCCTATCCGGCGCAGCCCTGCCTCCACAGCCTTGACGTCGAATGGAGCATTCAGGATTCCGGCGAATGTCTCCCCCCGTGCGATCGATTCAAGCCTTTGGCCCGTGGCCCCCACTGCGATGAGTTCATAGTCGCCCCGGTTCAGATCGAGACCGTGGGCGAGCAAGATTCGGCGCAGCACCAGCGCAAAGGCCGTGTCCACAGCGTCGACCGCGAGCTTTTTCCCCTTGAGATCGCCCCAATCGCGGATCTCCTGCCTTACAAACACGGGCAGAACGGTTCTATCTGAGACTTGAGCTATCGCCACGATCTCGGCCCCTTCTTTTCCTGACCAGGCCAAGACATTGTCAAAGGCCGTAGCGGCGACCTCAAAAGAGCCGTTGCTGATTCCCCGCATCTGCGCGGTTGAGTTGGGTGTCTGGGTAATGTTGGCGTTGATTCCCTCGGCGGCGAACAGGCCGCGCGCCCGGGCTGCCACCATGGCCGCATCGATTCTAAATACGCTCAGACGCAGCGGCAGCAGATCTTTCTGCTGCGCATTAGCGTTAACGGCAAGAAGCAGGAAGGGACCGAGCATGGTTATGAGACTTAAAGTTTTTATTGCCATTTTTTCCTCCTTTTATTTTATAGCGCCCTCTCGGTCTCTTTCCAGGGCGCCAGGCGTCTCTGCAGCGCCTCCACGGCGCCGCTGAGAATGACCCCCAGCAGGGCGAGAAATATTACCGGAACGAAGAACTTGTCCGTTGCCATGGCGCTGGAGTAACGAATGAGCAAGGCACCCATGCCTGTCACGGCGGTGAACATCTCGGCGGTGATGATTCCGATGAGGGCGCGCCCTACGCCCAATCGCACCCCGGCCATGATAAAGGGGAGGGCGGCGGGCATGATGATCTTGGTGAATATTTTTCCCTCACCCGCGCCGTAGGCTCGGCCGACGTCCACCAGGCCGCCGCTTACTGTCCGCACCCCGCTGAATGTATTCATCAGCACAGGAAAGATACCGCTCAAGAAGACAACCGCAATCTTGGCCGGGGCGCCGAGCCCGAACCAAAGCAGGAGCAGCGGGATCAGAGCGACCCGGGGAGTCGCGTCAAGGGCGTAGACGTAAGGATCCAGCAGATACTCCGCCAGTCTGTACCGTCCCATGAGTAGCCCCAAGAGGATGCCGAGTACAAGGGCTGCCCCCAGCCCGACGGCATAAATCCCCAGGCTGCCGATTGCCTGCCGTTGAAACTCTCCTGCGATCAGGAGCTGCACGCAGGCCTTGACGATAGCGGAAGGGTAGGAGAGGAAGAGAGGATTCACCTGGCGGCCGAAATACTCCCACAAGACCACGAAGAGCACCACCGAGGCTGCCCGCACCAGTCGCAGGTAATCGGTCAGGCGGAATGGTTTTGCCTGCGAGGGATTAATCTCGACCAGGGCCTGCTGCTCCAGCGCATTTAGTGCCATAGGTATCTTTCACATTTCGAATTTCGAAATTCGAATTTCACAATGATCTTCAGCTAACGGCGCGTTCCGTCTCCTTCCACCGGGCCATGCGTCTTTCCAACGCCTGGGTGGCCTGAATGAGCCCCACGCCTAGAAGACCCAGGACGATGATCACCACGAACATCTTGGCGGTCTCGAAGAGATTGCCGTAAAGGGTGAGCATGGCCCCGAGCCCGGTGATCGCCGTGAAGAGCTCGGCCACGATCATGCCTACCAGAGCGCGCCCCACAGCCAGGCGCACCCCGGCCATAATAAAGGGAAGGGCCGCCGGAAAAACGACCTTGAGGAGGAGCTGCCGCTCCGAAGCCATATAGGCGCGCCCCACCTCGACCATGGAGCCGCTTACGTTTTTCACGCCGCTTGCCGTATTGATCAGGATGGGAAAAAAGGCGAAGAGAAAGACGATGACAACCTTCACCGAGAATCCCAGTCCGAACCACATCATGAGGAGCGGGGTAAGGGCGACCTGCGGCGTGGCGTAGAGGGCGTTGATATGCGGATCGAGAAGCGCCTCGGCCAAACGCGACCGGCCCGCGGCCAGCCCGAGTCCCACCCCCAAAAGGAGAGACGCGCCAAACCCGACGGAAAGGGAGGCCAGGCTGACCAGGAGCTGCCGGAAGAGTTCACCCGAGCGGATTAGCTGCACGGCGGCCCAGAATACGGCGGTGGGATAGGTGAGGAGGAGTGGGTCGGTGCGGCGGCCGTAAATTTCCCAGGCAGTCAGAAAACATAGAACAGAAGCTACGCGAATCAGGTTAGGGTGATCGTAGAGGGACCAGGGGCGCTCGCGTGGAAAGCTTAACTCGCGGACGAGTCTTTCGTCGAGGGATCCTGGCATGCGTTACTCCCGCAGGGACTCCCGCACGCGCGCCCGTAACTGGGCAAAGCGAGGGTCTGCCTTGACATCGCCCTCCCAGCGCGGCCGCGGCAGCTCCACTGCCACTTCCTCCTTGATCCTGCCGGGACGGGAATGCATGATCACGACGCGATCCGAGAGATAGATCGACTCGTCTATGCTGTGGGTGACGAAGATCACTGTGGTATCGGTCTTAGCCCAAATCTTCAGCAGCTCTTCTTGGAGCTGCTCACGCGTTTGCGCGTCCACGGCGCCAAAAGGTTCGTCCATGAGCAAGATATCGGGTTTTTTTGACAGCGCTCGAGCGATCCCGACGCGCTGCTGCATTCCCCCCGAGATCTGGTGCGGGTAGTAGTCCTCGAAGCCCTTGAGGCCCACCAGCTCCAGGTATTGCCGGGAGATGTCTCTACGCTCCTCCCGGCCCATTCCTTCGATCTCCAGTCCGAACTCGACGTTGCCCAGGACGGTACGCCACGGGAGCAAACCAAACTGCTGGAAAACCATGCAGCGGTCTCTCCCGGGGCTGGTTACCGGATTGCCGTTTACAAGCACCTCGCCCCGATCTGCGGGCAGCAGTCCGGCGATGATTCGAATCAGGGTAGTCTTGCCGCAACCGCTCGGCCCCAGGAGACAGACGAATTCATTTCTCCGAACGGAGAGGGAAATATCGTAAAGAGCGATCAGTCCGGGTTTCTGCGGATCGTTTTGCTCGAAGAAGACTTTACTGAGATGCCGGACCTCAAGCATACTTTATCGTGACCCGTGCTCGTTGCTCGTGCTCGTGACGAACACGAATCACGATCACGAACACGCTGCCATTATTTCCGGCCCAATTCCTTTACCGCCCGATCCGCGAAGCGGCGGTCGAAGAACTTATCGAAGGATACCGGTGTCTCCAGGTAACCGACCTTCTTGAGGAACTCTGCGGTGTAATTATACGATGCCTCCGTGATGTCTCCGTTGACGCCCCACAGACGCGGGTCAGCCATGTCGTAGGCCCTACCCAGCACCTCCGTGCTTTCCTCCGGCAGGATCTTCTTGGCTATCTCGACGGTTCCCGCCTTATTACCGGCGATCCATCTATTGGATTCAATAATGGCTTTGGCCAGTTTGTAGAGTGTGTCAGCATTCTTCTGAATGTAGTCTTCTGTGGCCATGCCGAACTCGTAGGGGATTTCCGGAACGATCTTAGGAACATTCACCAAAGCGACAACTTCCGGGTATTGGGCAAGCTTGGCGGCCTCGGTGTTGGTCACTACGGTAGCGTCGATCTTGGCGGCTACCAGCGCTTTGAAGCGGTCCGCCGGGGAGCCGACTGCGACGTATTTAAATTTCTCCGGATCAATGCCGCTCCGCTCTAGAACGATGCGGGGAATATGGTACGAGATGGCCCCAATTCCGGAGACGGCTATACTCTTACCCACCAGGGCCTGGAGCGTTGTGCCGGCCTCTTTGCGGGCGACGAAGTGATAGGGGGTGATCGGATTGGCAACTACCCAAAGTCGGATCTTTGCGCCCTTCGAGGCACTCACGATCCCTTGGGTGGCGCCCATGTTGATAGAGACATCTATATCGCCGGACAGCAGTGCCTTCACATGTGTGGCGTCTCCGCGAAACTCGACCACCTCAACGTCCAGCCCGTACTTCTTGAAAAAGCCCTTCTCAACGGCGACGTACGGGGTGATCGAGTCTATGGATGGCGGGCTCAAAGAAGAGCCCATCTTGATCTTGATCATCTGCGCCTCACCCGGGTTCGGCGTCGTCAAGAGAACCACACCGAGACAGATGAAGACAGCTATCCTACTCATCATGCGAATGCTCATGGTTGCACCTCCTCAAAAATCGAAATGGCCTGAAATTCGTTGCGGGGGAGAGACTATCGGATAACAGGCCATTATGTCAATGTCAGGCGAAACTATAATGGCGGATATCTTCTTCACCGGCTTCGTTGATCCCGGATTTATGGTTTGAACCAGTAGTCGGGATTGTTTCTAAAGATACTCTTCGGGATCTTGGCGTAGACAAGGCTCACGATGTCCACCGCTTCGCCGATCACCAGGTCCACTGCCAGGCTCGCAAGCGCATAAGCATCGGCCGGACTCAAGCCCTTCTCCCGCTGGAGGAAGTTGACCGCTTCCTCGACAGCCAGCTTGGTTGCTTCATTGAGGTCAACGCTCATACCCGTGGTGATATAATGGGTTACCGTTTCTGCCATGGGTGACTTCAAAGCCTTTCCCTTATGAAGGATAAACTGCAGGGTGGGCGTGAGCGAGATCTCTAACGCGCCCCCATCCACTTCGCCGTCGCCCTGAACCGCATGGCCGTCGCCGGTAAAGAACTGGCCCCCTTGATTGAATACCGGCAGATACAAAGTGGCGCCCCTGGCCAGTTCCTTGAGATCCATGTTACTGCCCCAGGGGCCGGGCGGTGTCGTTGAGACCATTCCCATGGAGGTCGGCGGCGCCACGGCCATGATGCCCATAAAAGGGCTGAGAGGTATTTCAATGTCTTGGGAGAAGAGGGCAACGTTCCGGCTCAGCTCCAGCCTGATCAGCTTCGCCGTGGGTTCCTTGACCAGACCCGGCAGGACCCCCTTTCTTGGCCCGGTGTTGTTGACCCCATAGGGAACGCGGAATTTGATGTCCAGGATTCGAACCTCCAGCGCGTCTCCAGGCTCCGCGCCCTCTACGTAGAGGGGGCCTGTGAGCAAGTGGACGCTGGCGCCTTTGGGACGTTTCAGCTTGGAGTAAACTTCCACGGCGTCGGGGAGAACCTGATCGGGAGCAATCCCGTGAGCGGCGAAAAATTGCACCGGGTCCTGATTCGTGAGCAGCCCCTGGTGGGAAAGCGTATCGATCTCAACAATCGCGCCGGACTTGATAGTGAGGGCCGGGGGCACGTTGGCCGGCAGATAACCCCACACAACATTATCGGCTGTTGATCGCAAGGTGACGTCGGGAATGTTTCTGTCTTCGGCTTGAGCCGCCAAAATTCTATTCATAATAGGTCAGAGAAGGTTCATGCTCAAAAGGACAAGCGTGGCGACGATAAGGGCAATCAGGCTATCGATGATCAGCCAGAATTGCATGTAGTAGAGCTTGAGCAGGGAGGTGAGGGCATCCATGAGATTCCGAATATCACTCCCGCTGGTCTTAACGATCAACGCGAATGATTTGGCGGCGTTTGCGGTCCAAATCCCGGTCAAGAGGAAGATGACCGCGAATAAGAGAAA
>MGRY01000221.1:10525-19052 GCA_001799045.1 Deltaproteobacteria bacterium RIFCSPLOWO2_02_56_12
GCCAAAGTGATCGCGCCCTCCGAATCAGGGACGCTATTGAAGCAGTCGCCTCGCCTCTTCGAGATAGCTTGCGTCGACGTACTTGTCGTGGCGCGGCAGGGGAAGTTTTAAGGTGCCGTCTTCGACCAGAAAGTGCATGACCTTGTCCATCCCTTTCTGATTCACATCTCCTTCTTTGGGGATGATCTGGCTTTCGGTGAAATAGCGCCAACTGCCCTCCGAGTGCTTGTCGCTAAATTTCAGTTTTTTCGCTATGACTCTGACGGTATCTTCCTTCTGGTTATAGATCCAGCGGTCAGCCTTAAGCACGGCCCTCATGAATCGCACGAGCACTGCTCTTTTTTCATTGGCCCAAGCGCCCCTGACGTTGAGTACGGTTTGGGTGAAGTCAGGCGAGTACTTTACGGTGGATCCGAGGTTACTGAAGCCAGCTTCCTCCGCGGCAAAGGTATAAGGCGGGTTGAGGATGCCGGCGGCGAGGTTGCCGGTCTGAAGGGCCACCCACCTCTCGAAGCCTCCTCCTATCGCGAGCATGCCGTAGTCCCTGGGATATTCGAGGCCGTTGGCCTTGAGCATCTCCTTTAAAAGGACCGTATCGCTGGTGACAAGCCCGGTGACGCCGATAGTGGCTCCCTTCAGCTCTTTTATGGACTTGTACTTGGGAAGGGATATCAGATCATAAGTGGGTCCGTTGACCAGACCGCCGACGATCTTCAACGCGGCCCCCTTTTCTATGGCTCTTATGGTAGTCATCGCCGATGACGCGGAGATGTGGACGGACCCCCCGACGAGAGCGGGAATAGCCCTGGTGCTGGCCCCAAGAAGGACAAGTTCAGCGAAAAGATTCTCTTGTGTGAAGAAGCCCTTTTCCTGCGCCACGTACAGCGGCAGATTGTTGAGGCTGAGGGTAATGGTGGCTACAGTGACTTTCTCCTTTTCCTGGGCTAGGACTGTATTGGATGTGCCGGCGGCTGCCAAAGGAAGGAGCAGAATAGATAGAAACAAAAATAGTCGCTTCATATGGTTCTCCCTCAGATCCTGCCTATGGTTGACCTGACTTTTGGCAGAGCCTATCCGATGCAAGGTTGATATGTCAATGCAGAGTGTGTGTAATAGAAAGCTCGGTCGTTTGTCGCACCTTGGGTAAAAGTTTTACGCCGTTCGGCAGTGAAAAAGGAGGTTTTTAAGTTGTATACGGGCGATCGACCCAAAACGCTCCTATCCTGGAGTAGTGGCAAAGACAGTGCGTGGTCCCTGCACGTTTTAAAAACGGGGCGGGAGGTAGAAGTGGTCGGGCTGCTGACAACCGTCAACGAAGTCCACTCGCGGGTGGCGATGCACGCGGTGAGAGTCGAGCTTCTGGAGGTGCAGGCCAAGGCAGTCGGGCTTCCGCTCTGGAAGATTCCTATTCCCAGCCCTTGCAGCAATGCAGAGTATGAGGCCGCGATGCTGGCTGCCATCGAAAGGGCGAAAAGGGAGGGAATCGGTAGAATCGCCTTTGGCGACCTTTTTTTGGAAGATATCCGCCGCTATCGGGAGGAGCGCCTCAGAGAAACAGGGGTTGCGCCGATTTTCCCAATTTGGGCCATGCCGACAAGAGAGCTGGCATATGAAATGGTTCAATCGGGTCTGCGCGCCCGTGTTACCTGCGTTGATCCCAAGCAGTTGCCCGAGTCTTTTGCCGGACGGGAGTTCGACGCGAAGTTCCTCGCCGATCTGCCTCCCAATGTCGATCCCTGCGGTGAAAAAGGCGAGTTTCATACATTCGCCTACGACGGACCGATGTTTAGGCATCCTGTCCCGGTCCGGTTAGGCGAAATCGTCGAACGCGACGGCTTTGTTTTCGCGGATCTTCTCTTGAAGGGAAAGGGAAATGTATGATTGCAAGAAGCGACCCCCATCGCTCTTTTTTTTGCTTCCACTCCTTGACTCTTTTCTGGATCCTGTTTTTCTACCCGGAGTGGAAGGGGAATGCTGTTTTTTTCTTCAGATCTTCCGGAAAATGCTCCTGATTGACGATCTGGCTGGAGAAATTGCGGGCGGGGCGGTGCAGCTTATTTACGGGTTGATCCTTGCCCGTTTCACCGTGCGATAAATCTCATCCAGGGACTTTCCACGCCAGAAACGTTTGATCTCCTTGACAGAGTCTCCTTCGCCACGCTCAAATGCCACCAGGAAACGGGTGGCCTTAACTATCCCCATCTTCTTTACCAGCGTCTTCCAGCCTTCCCGAATCAAGTTAGCGTCCAGTTTAGCAGCGGTTTTGCCCATATTCGCCAATCTTTTTTTAACAAAATCTTCAACAGAAGCGATGCGGCTCATTGTGCAATTCAGACGAGTCTGACACTCTCGCCCACGATGTGGCCGGGAAAGTTATGGGCGTAGCGGTAGCCTTTGCCGGAGCCGAGTTTTTCCATAAGCGTTATGGCTGCGCACCGGGCGGAACGACGCGGAGCGCTGCCACTTTTCCCGCCAGGGGTCCCCTGATCGGGAGGGTGAATCTTATGCCCTGTTGGTCAAAGTAGAAGCTCTTGGCAAAGCCGTCGGAAACTGTTCGCGAAGGTTTCCCCATTGCTGCAAGGACTTCCTCCTCTGCCGAGCCGAGGCGGAGACCTTCGCGAGTCGAAAGCTTCACCCAGGAATGCGGATTTGCCGGAGGGCCCCCTTCGACCGATATCCAGAGTATCTCGCCTGTGATGTCATCTGCGATCAACCACAGGCCGATTGGATCCCAGGTGTAAGTCGTTGTTCCTTCTCGAAACCCTTGACCGTGTGGAAACCCCTTCCCCAGAACACGAAAGACTTCTTCCACCTCGCTTCCCAGCCTCACCTGACCGATGCGTTCGCCGGGCACGATTAGCCTATCTCCCAAGTGTTTTTCTTCCAGGGACCTTTGGAAAGCCGGCCTCTGAAAATGTGCCGCGTTAACGCGCTGATATGCGTCTGCAAGAGCCTCGACTTCTTTCGCTTCGATTTCCTCTTTTTGGCTTTTCAGTACGGCGGCATAATCCTTTAAGGTTTGAGCGGGATCAAACCCCAGAGGCGCGGGATAGGGGTTCTGGAAAGCCAGGCGGAGTTTCTCTGCCCGCGCTTCCGTCTCCGCCGCTTCGCCATGACGGCCCATCTCTCGAAGCAGTGTCGCATAGTCCTGAAGACTTGCCACCATAGCGCTCCTGAAATCGGAACGGACAATGGCACATGAAGCTAGAAAAAGCGCGCCTGCCAAAAGCCAGAGCCCTGTGCGGCGATTCATATTGAAGCTTCCCTGTCTTCTAGATTAGCTTTTCTTCCCTCTCTTTTTCTCCTCCCAGCCCTTCATTCTCTCCTTGATCGTCTTCTCGTGGCCCGAATCGGAAGGGGAGTAATACCTTCTTCCCTTGAGTTCTTCGGGGAGATGCACCTGATCGACGATGTGATCGGGGAAATTGTGGGCGTATTTATAGTCCTTGCCGTAGCCGAGATCCTCCATAAGCTGCGTGGGAGCGTTACGAAGATGTAACGGCACCGGCAACGCGCCTCTTTCCTTTACGTCTTTGCCAGCCGCGAGCATGGCCTTGTAAGAAGCGTTGGATTTTGGCGCCGTCGCCAGATAGGTCGTGGCCTGTGCCAGAGGGATTCTTCCTTCGGGAAGGCCGACGAAATGAACGGCGTCTTTGGCGGCGACCGCGACCTGGAGGGCCTGTGGGTCGGCGTTGCCGATATCCTCGGCGGCAAAGATGACCATGCGGCGCGCGATGAAGAGCGGATCCTCGCCCGCCTCGATCATCCGCATAAGCCAGTAGAGCGCGGCATCCGGATCGCTTCCTCTCAGACTTTTGATGAAGGCGGAGATGACGTTGTAGTGCTCTTCGCCGGACTTGTCGTAGAGCAGGGCTTTTTTTTGCAGCGCCTCTTGGAGGTGAGAGAGCTCAATCTGCCTTCTTCCCTTTTCTCTGCGCGCCATGGCCGCCGCGGTCTCCAGGGCATTGAGGGCGATCCGGGCGTCTCCCTGGGACTGTTGTATCAGAAAGTCGCGTCCTTCAGGCGCAAGATCCATTCCCCATTCTCCCAGGCCTTTTTTATGATCGTGGAGCGCCCGGTCAATGATCTCGCCGATCTCTTCAGGAGAAAGGGGATAGAGGACCAATACCTGACAGCGCGACAGCAGCGGGGGAATCACTTCGAATGAGGGATTTTCCGTGGTGGCGCCGATGAGAATGAGGGTGCCGCGCTCCACGTGGGGGAGAAAAGTATCCTGCTGTGCCTTGTTGAAGTGGTGAATTTCATCGACAAAGAGAACGGTAAGTTTTCCCAAGCGTTGGAGCCGCTCCGCCTCTTCGATGATTTTTTTCAGCTCCTTGACGCCGGAGGAGACAGCCGAGAAGTGGATGCATTGGGCGCCGCCGGAACTGGCGAGGATCTGCGCCAGAGTGGTTTTACCGCTTCCCGGAGGGCCCCAAAGGATAAGGGAATGAAGCTTGCCGGCATCGGACATCTCCCGGAGCAATTTTCCGGGACCGAGCAGGTGCTTCTGGCCGACAAACTCTTCCAGCTTTAAAGGCCGCATCCTCTCCGCCAGAGGGGTGGAGGTGCGGTGCTCTTTTTCGGGCAGGGAGTTGAATAGCTCCATAGACGACATGCTATCACAATTTGCATCTTCGGGTGTAGGGTAGAACAGATCTCAGAACTCAAAACTTTCCGTTGGAGCGGGCTTTTCTAGATAACCAGGTGATGATATAGTACTTTTTTACTGGATTGGGGGGCTATTTAAGAGATGGCGAGACGACAGGTCAGCGAGCATCCCACCTTTCTCCAAGTCTCTCCCCGGACGGTGCTTTCTCCCGGGACTGCCATCTCCGGCAAGCTCAGCTTCAATCTCCCGGTCAAGATAGACAGCCGCTTTAAAGGGGAAGTTAAGTCGAGCGAGCTCTTGGTGGTGGGGCCCAACGCCGAGGTCGAGGCAAGGATTTCCGCCCGTCACCTGCAGATCGAGGGGAGCCTGGTCGGCACGGTCCATGTGTCCGGCTGGGTAGAGATTCTTCCCGGCGGGCGCTTCCGAGGGGAGATCGAAGCGGGAAAGCTCAGGGTCTACCCAGGCGGAGTATTCGAAGGAAGGGGGGATGTCGTAAGGGAGGAGGCGGCTTTTCCGGGCTAACGCTCTTCCTCTTTGACTCTGGCCTCTTTTCCAGACAGTTCCCTAAGATAATAGAGCTTGGCCCGTCGCACCTTGCCCCTGGAGACCACTTCGACCTTTTCGAGGCGCGGGGAATGGAGCGGAAAGATCCGTTCCACGCCGATTCCGTAAGAGATCTTGCGCACGGTGAAAGTAGCGCGATTTGCTTTTCCCGAGATGCGGATAACGATTCCCTCGAATACCTGAGTCCTTTCCTTTTCGCCCTCGACCACTTTGACGTGAACACGCACAGTCTCACCTGGTCTGAGAACCGGGGCCTCTTTTTTGGTTTGCTCAGCTTCGATCTGATCTAAAACATCCATAGTCTTCCTCCATTAATTTCTATTTTCCCAACAGGCGGTCCAAAATAATGGCGGCAGCCGAACGTACGGAGAGATGATTATAGTCCGTGCCGCCGTCAATTGGCTCAAGAAGGTAATCGGACTGAGCCAGGACCGTGTCGGTCAAACCCCATCCAGTCCCAAGCAGAAGCAAGCAGGGATCGGAATCTCTTATTAACATTTCCCGCAGTTGAGCGAAAGAGGTCCGCTTTCCGCCGGGGCGTGCAGAGGTCACGACCAATTGTGGCCTGCTGCCACATTCCTGCTCCACCTCGATTACGACTTCGTCCAGGGTGTCCTTCAGCCGGGCGAGCGCGAGGGCCTCTTTACGGGTCTGGTTGTACCGGCTTCCATAGCCCTGTTCCCAATGGGCAAGGATCTTCAGGGCGAGTTTTTGCAGGGCCTTTACCGGCGTGACCACATAGAACCGTTTCACTCCATAAGTCCGGGCTGAACGGGCGATATCATGGATGTCCATGTTAGTGACCGCCGTGGTGACCACCTGGCCGTTTTTGTCGTAGACCGGATAGTGGAGCAGGGCCATATACAGACGGGACGAACCGGCGCTTAGGGACTTCCGCTCATCAGGAGCCAGTTGCGCTTTACGGAAAAGGTCGGGGCGCCGCGCGCGCGTCAGTTTGAGGCTCATCTCACGGCGCCAGTCTTTGATCCGCTCGTGATCTCCCGAGAGCAGAACCTCGGGGACTTTCATTCCCTTCAATTCCTCGGGGCGCGTGTACTGAGGATATTCCAGCAAGCCGTTGGAGAACGACTCTTCTTGAGGGGATTTGACGTTTCCCAGGACGCCGGGGATCAATCGGGTTACCGTGTCGATGACCACCATGGCGGCGAGTTCTCCGCCGCTCAGAGTGTAATCCCCGATCGAGAGTTCGTCATCGACGAAATTCTTGACCCTTTCGTCCACCCCTTCATAGCGCCCGCAGATCAAAACCAGCTCTTTTTCTTGCGAGAGTTTATCGGCCTCTTGCTGATTCAAGGCTTTCCCCCGGGGGGTAAGCAGGATCACCCGGGGATTCTTCCCTTTCTTCCTGGCATCCTCAATCGCAGCTATCAAGGGTTCGGGCTTCATGACCATCCCCTGACCTCCGCCGTAAGGATAATCGTCGGTTATCCGATGGCGATCCATCGCGTAGTCCCTGAGATCCACCGTGCGGACCGAGATCATCTCTTTTTCCTGGGCTATTTTTAAAATGGTGTGGCTCAAAGGTGAGGCGAACATCGCCGGGAAGAGAGTTATGACGGTGAAATTCAGCATAGTTTTTGAGAAGTTAGTCTAACACAAGGAGCGGTGAAGTCTAACGGTTTACGGGCGAGTTGGAGAGAGTGAGAGAGATCGGTTTAAGGCTCTAAGCCTCAGGCCGACCTACGTTTCGGGTGCATCCGTTCGAAAGCTGGAGAGTGTGCCTCGATCTCCCGCATTCCGTCGCGATCGTAGACCTTCTCACCGCAGTCTGGACACTCGTAGTATTGCAAGTTAGGAACCATATATCTCTTACCCTTGAAGCTTCCAGTCCAGTTACGGCGAACCTTTTTGATGTTGCGGTTTCCGCAGGAAGGACAAGCGGCGAGCTTCTCCTCAAGGGTCATCTCTTTTAAAGGCAAGTTTGTTGGCATAAAGATATTATACCTCAGAGCTCGCCGGATTCAAATCGCTTTGCTGGTGAAGGCCGCGTTCAAGTTGACATAACGCGTCATTATCGGATACTTTCCCGCTTACAAGGGAGGAGCGGGTCGGTGTGCACTTTAGGACAAGTGCTTCGGCTGTCAATTGCGTGCCTATACGGGGTTGTTGGGGGTGGTTGGGTTTTCTCGGGGCCCTTAGCTCAAAAAGGAAATTCCTATCACTCAACAAGGCGGAGCTGGTGAAGCTGGCCGAGCCGGCGACTTCTTACGACGAGCTGGAAAAGATGGTGGCGGACGCCGAGGAGGTTCTCAGACGGCTGAAGCTGCCTTATCGCGTCGTGGAGCTTTGCACCGGCGATCTAGGGTTTTCTTCGGCGAAGACCTATGACCTGGAGGTCTGGCTGCCGGGGCAGGGGACATACCGGGAGATCAGCTCGTGCTCGAATTGCGAAGACTTCCAGGCGCGGCGCGCTGGAATCCGGTATCGTTCTACAGAACCAACCCGCCCGGGCAAGCGTGGGGTCAGCCGCGCGGAAATGCCTGATCGTTCCCCAACCGTCGCAACCCGTATGGGAGTGCCTCGGGTCGGTCGAGGTGAAACTGTCTTCGTGCACACGCTCAACGGATCAGGACTCGCGGTTGGCAGGACCTTGGTTGCGGTTTTGGAGAATTCCAGCAGAAGGACGGGAGCGTGATCGTGCCGGAGGTGCTGCGTCCTTGTATGGGCTGCCTGGAGAGGATCGCGTAGCAGGTGAAACACTAGGTCCCGAAAACCAAGCCGAGATTATATGGAAATCTAAGGGAAAACGGGGAGTTGTAATAACTCCCCGTTTTTTAGGATCCTATGAATAGCTTGATTTATGATATCAATATGCTACTATAAATCAAAATGTCTCAGTCAACTATTGACTTGATATCTAAAAGCTACTATGGAACAAGGATGAGGATGTGGCGAGGCCAGTCAGCTTAAATGAAAAAAGGCGACTCCTAGCAGAGTTCAAGAGGTCAAGGGGTAATAAAAAAATCCGGGGCCTGGAGGAAATTGCGAAGGTTTTTCGATGCATGTGGACGATAACCGAAAAACATGAGAACCAGACATTTAGGCCCCCGTATAAGCACATCAATGTTGTGGTCGTTGCTATTCCTCATTCGAACGGAGATGTGTTGAAAGGATATATAAGTCGGTTCGTTCATATGTTGGAGGATATTTTGGATTACGAAACGACCAAAGAAGGAGGTGGTCTCTATGACTAATCGTAGGGATCTGAATTACTACAAGTCCTTGAACTATCGAATCGAGTTGTTTTTTGAGCCTGAGGAAAAGTGCTGGTATGCGGAGTTTCCTGAATTGTCTGGTTGTTTAGCCCATGGTGCTACAAAAGAGGAGGCT
>MGRY01000222.1:0-883 GCA_001799045.1 Deltaproteobacteria bacterium RIFCSPLOWO2_02_56_12
AAGCCCCGGCGACAGTGCGCGAATGTCACGCTCTAAAATGGGAAATTCAGCGAGCAGGCTTTTTCCGAGTACGCAGAGCTTGTCCGGCTTTTGCCTTTTGCAAACTTCCAGATGACCCGCGTGAATGATTGGGAAGTATCCTATTAGGGCTTTCATTTTTTATATCGATAAGGAATTCCTTGATAATGTTGGATATTTTAATCGAAAGCTGCTCCGCCCCGCTTACCATCATCTTCCTCAACTTGGCCGTCGTCGAAGTGGAGGACTGAGGGGGCAAAACCTTTATGCTACCGCAGTATTTTATCAGATTGCGCTTATCTTTTTCTGTAAAGGTCGTGGTGGTCTGGGACATGACTAAAACATCCGGCCTTACAAGCTTAATCAAGTCATATTCATGCTCACCCAAGCCCCTCGTCGTAACGATATCCACCGTCCGCAAACTTGTCAAAATTTCCAACCGGTCTTCAAGTTTATCAAATGGGCGGTTTGGCCCTTTTATGCTTCGAGTCAGTTCATCGGTATCGACTCCTATAATAAGAATGTCTCCGTGATTCTTGGCATTTTCTAAATATCTTTTGTGCCCGACATGAAATAAATCATAGACACCTTGCGTGAGAACGATTCTGTACCCTGAGTCCTTGAGAATTTTTACTACCGAGACCAGGGTATTGCGATCAGAAATATAGCGGTCTTCAAAGTTCGGACTGCCGCTCAAGATGTTCTTGACCAGCTGCGAGTTTCCCCCTGATTTCATGGTTTTATTTTACCTCAACTCCCATTGACCTCGCTGTTCCCGCGATAATTTTCATAGCTGCATCCGCGTCGTTGGCGTTCAAATCCGACATTTTCTTCTCGGCGATTTCTTTGACCTGCGCCTTGGAGA
>MGRY01000222.1:907-11888 GCA_001799045.1 Deltaproteobacteria bacterium RIFCSPLOWO2_02_56_12
GGGATATTGTCCTGGCGCAGTTCCGGAGGCAGCACCCGGTTCACCACATACCCTGAGATCGGCACGTCGAAGCGGGAAAAGAGCTCTGCTGCCTTCCGAGTGTCCAGAATAATCATCTCCTCGGGAACCAGCACGAAGAAAAAGGCTGTCCGGCGCTTGTCGGTGAGGATCTGCGATGAGGCATTGATGCGGTTCTTGATGTACTGGAGCTCTTCCAGGATCTTGTCCTCTTCCACCGTCTCTTGGCGGCGCATGGTGGCCGCCACCTGGTCGTAATGTCCCATCTCCTGCCGAAGCTTCGTGATCTTGTTGATCCACTCATCGTAGACCTTGGCCATGGAAAGATAATAGAGTGCGTGGCCGAGCGGGACCATGTCATAGATATAATAGTCGTAGTCGCCCTGGACGATGATATCGACAACGGCATCGAAGATCGCGCTCTCTTCCATTGCGGGCTCGGCAGAAGCGGCGGAAATATAGTTATCGATCTCTTCCGGTACGCGATCGAAACCGTACATGTCGAGAATCTTTTTCCGGATCTCGTCCTGATATTCCCGGATCCTCCGATCGGCGTCGACCTCCTCGGCCCAGAGGTTCTCCATAATGGGGACGGGCCCTTTACCGAAAATGTCCCGCTGAAAAATATCCGAGAGGCTGGCCTGTGGATCAACGGAGAAAAGCAGCACCCGCTTCCCGTGGCTTGCCAGCCAGAAGGCGCAGGTGGCGGAAAGCGTCGTTTTCCCTAATCCACCCTTGCCGCCGAACATGATGTAGCGGCGCTCCGGCTGGCTCTCAAAGACTTCCTTTAATGACATATCTTCGGGACAATTCAGCCCAGGGCGTCGGTAATGTCTTTCTCCCGGAGCATCCTTCGCTTCCACGAGCTGATCTGCGGCACCACATAAGGGAGAAGCCGGAGCGAATAGTAGGGCGGGAGGATCGGTATCCCAAGCAGATCTCCCATCGTAATCAGGATGAAGAGATGCTCCATGCTGGCGCGCGTCCGCACCGCATGCCGGGTCATCTCATGCGAGGACATCCCGTACACGATGTCCTTGAAAACTTGGAGGATGCCGCCTTTCTTCGGTTTCTTATCGTCAGCCATAGTTCTCCTTCGATACTCAAATACCGTGCAAATCGTATTCTTCTCTTTCCCAGAACTCCTTGCGCCGGGCCAAGCAGCGCTTCCACATGCCGATTTCAGGCGCCACGTACGGAAGCAACCGTAAGGAATAGATCGGCGGGAGAACCGGCACCCCAATTAAATCACCGAGCGTAACGATCATAAAGATCGACTCCAGCTCGTGCCGTGTCGCTACGGCGTAGCGGGCAAACTCGTAACCTGTCAGTCCGTAAAGGAACTGCTTCATTTCCGCCCATCGTTTTAAAAGGCTTTTCGTAAAATCGCCTTTCCGCATGAGTGGCACCCCAGCAACCAATCCTGTTATCCTCTGGCAGGCGCCGCCTGAGGAGACGCAGAGGGCCGTTTGCGATACTTCAGAAACGCACGCCAGCCGTCGACCCCGATGAAGAGCGCCGCCATCACCAGAAGAATGGCCACCAAGACCATGAGCCCTGAGCCTACAACCGGAAGAATCCTACCCGCGCGTATATTGGGGATGGTAACATTGAAGTACAGGTTGTAGGCGGTAATCAGAATTGAGGCGACGGTGGTAAGATACATAAAAATCATCGGAAGCCCTGCGAAAACCCAACTCTTCCCCTGCGAGACGAGCCAGACGGTCACCAATAGCAAAGACAACGCAGCCATGAGTTGATTCGCCCCGCCGAAAAGCTGCCACAGATAGATCCAGGTCCCGGTCAACACCAGCAAAATTGCCAAGGCCACCGAGATCAACGAAGCCAAGTGCTGGTTCCGTAAAGGCGGCATGATTTCCCCCAACCACTCGGTCAGCGTAACCCGCATCACTCGAAAGATAAGTTGGGTGACGACCAGGACGATAACGATGAATGCTGCAAAGGCGAGCGAGGTCGCATACTCGATGGGCAAACCCCACACGCTGATAAAACTCCCTAGCCCATTAGCAAAGGTGGCCACAGGACTTCCCCCCTTAGCGCCTACGGATACAGCCAGTAGCGCGAGCAGACCCAGTAGGAACTCGGCGAACATCGAGCCGGCCCCCACCGGAAGCATATCGGCTTCGTTCTCAATCTGTCGCGCTGTACCCACTGAACCAAACAGCGCATGCCATCCCGAGATAGCGCCACAGGCGATAGTGACAAAGAGCATCGGCCAAAGCGGCATGATACCAGCGGGTCCCAATTGGGGATTCCAACCCTTAAAGGCGGGAATCTGGAACTGGGCTACTTCCGGCTTGATCAAAGTTCCCAGCGAGGCGCCCAACAACCCCAGGATCATCGCCAGCGCAGTGATCCAAAACCCCACGTAGACGACGGGCTGGGCCATCCGCCAGATCGGGAGCACGGAGCCCGCATAACAGAAAATGCAAATAGCAATGGCCCAGAAGAGAAGGCTCGGCATGATTTTCGCCTCGGCCCCCTTAAAGCCTGCCAGAGTAGGGTCAAAGTAGGTCACGATGGGCGCTCCACCGGTCAGAGAGTTAAGAAATTCGTTCAGCCCCTTAAACATCCCTTCTGTGAAGGAACCGGTAAGAATGGCTAACAGAACGATCCCCACTGTAATCAATGTGGCCGGCAACAACCCCAAGCGCCATCGGTAAAGCATCTGGCCCAAAAGAAGCCCCATGGCAACTAACATGATCATGCCCAAATGGGTCCTCGGTTGAGAATCCATCACCTGCGCCATGATGCCCACGAAGGCGCCGGATAGAAGCAACAAATAGAAGAATATGAAGAAAAAGAGCAGTGTTCTGGTCCTAGGGGAGACAAGCCGATGGGCCACCGCCGAGAGACTGTTTCCCTCGTTCCGCACCGAAATGACAATGGCGCTGTAATCGCTGGCCCAACCCATAAACGAGACGCCGAGAACCAACCAGACCAGAGCCGGAAACCAACCCCACAGGCTCCCGGCCACGATAGCGCCCACGATCGGCCCTGCCGCGGCGATCGACTTGAAGTGGTAGCCGAATAATATGTTGCGGTTCGTCGGCATGAAATCCACGCCATCCATATAGAGAACGGCTGGGGTGGCCCGCTTAGGATCCGACTGAATGACATTGCGGTCGATCCGCCGGGCGTAGCGCGTGTATGCCAAGTAGACAGTGATAATGCCAATGATGACGGCGAGCAGCGAGTTCATATTTCACCTCCTACTCGATTGGCGGACCAAAAGTTGACTTGGTTCTCTCGGATCATATACTCTCTGTGCCCGTCGGAGAAACCGATTTTGGGAAACTAATACAAACGCATTAAGTCATGTTACATTATCGTCGATCCAGCGTGACCCGTTCGACCAGCTCAGGGTCATGGTGAGCACAGCCGAACCATGAGATGCTTCACGGAGTTTACCCTGAGACTCTTCACTTCGTTCAGAGTGACAACCGAAGGGTTCAGCATGACAAAAAGAGTGTCATTCTGAGCGCAAGCGAAGAATCTCATTCTTTTTAATGTCACTTTGTTTATTTCGTTTGTATTAGTCCGTTTTTCAGTCTAGGTGGTGACATGAAAGATATCGAGTGGATGGCCCTGGATGATGAGACTCTAGAAGGGCTCCTGGTGGAGCGCTGGGTTTTCCGGGGAGTGATACTTGTCGTGATGTTCGCCGCAGCCATCCTAACGACCGCCACCCTTATCCCCGGCATTCCATAAATAGAGGGTATGGTCCCACCCGGAACTATCTTTGATCGATTCGGTCTTCAACGGCTTCCAATCGCCCATATCAAAGTCGTGAGAAACCACGCGCGAACCGGGCTTCATTTGCTTCCAGATATTGGGCCTTATCATCAGGTTCACTTCCGGCAGAAGATACATGGTCAAGACCGAAGCCGGCGATAGATCGACTGTCCTTATGTCCTGCTCGCGGATCTCAACAAGCTTACCCACCCCTTCCTTGCGAATGTTCTCCCGTGACTCCCTAATACGCTCGGGGTCGATCTCAAACCCTATCGCCTTAACCCCATACTTCTTTGCCGCAGTAATCACGATCCTCCCATCGCCGGAACCAAGATCGTAAACCACGTCCCCCTTCTTGACCTGCGCAAGCTCCAACATCCGTTCCACTACGTCCTGCGGAGTCGGCACGAAGGGAACTATTTTCTTCGACTCCAGTCCCCCGTCTTGGGCTTGAGCTATCCCCGCGCCACCGCCATTCCCAATCCGGCTTACCCCGGAGGCAAACCAACCCGTAGTTACCGAAAACGCAACCAACCCGATTATCAGCACCCACCGTAGTTTTTTCACGGTCCTCAAGCCTCCTTAATGCGCTGTAATTTTCTCTGGCACGAACTCGAAGGGAAACTACCTGAATAGTATCTGGCGTGTCAAGCAGTCAGAAAAGCCTCAAGCGGAATCTTGCTCTACTCCCCCGTTTGCCCTCAGTTGTCGAGGAATCATAAAAGTGAACCGACTTCCTTGGCCTTCATCGCTATCAACCCATATTTTCCCGCGATGGAGTTCTACAATCTCCTTGGCAATCGTGAGACCCAGGCCGGTGCTACTGACTCCTTTAGGAGATGCCAAGCTGACCTGTTCGAATTTTTCAAAAATTCTTTTCTGGTCTGCCTTGGAGATTCCAATTCCCGAGTCCTGCACGCTCACGGCCACGTGGGGCTCCCCGGCCATCCCAGGCGCCAACTGGTCC
The DNA here is from genome assembly GCA_001799045.1 of Deltaproteobacteria bacterium RIFCSPLOWO2_02_56_12. Lineage (GTDB taxonomy): Bacteria > Desulfobacterota > Binatia > UBA9968 > UBA9968 > UBA9968. Next base: position 5,649 of record MGRY01000222.1, read on the forward strand.
GGGCTCATCTCCACACTGATCCTCCCCCCCTCAGGAGTGAATTTTATGGCATTGCTAATGAGATTCGTAACCACCTGGGTCAAACGGTCCGGATCCGCAACCATCGGAACGGGATTCTCAGGGTATACCTCTTCGATGGCTACCCCCTTGCTCTCTGCCCAGCTGCGGATTGTTTCCACCGCATGGTGCACCATGTCTTTAAGCTCAAAAGGTATGGGGCGCAGCTCGATCTTCCCAGCCTCCAGCTTGGCGACATCCAGAAGATCATTGACCAGGCGGGAGAGACGGGTGATATTGCGGTGCGCAATGGAGATAAACTTCTCCTGCTCGGGAGTGACTTCCCCAACTTCTTTTCCCATAAGAAGGGACAGGGATTCCTGAATCGCCAGCAGAGGAGTCCGGAGTTCGTGGGAAACATGGGCGACAAATTTCGACTTCGCTTCATCTAACTGTCTTTGCTTCGTGATGTCGGTGAGAACCGACACCATACCCACGGTCTTGCCGTCCTGATTCTCGATAACCGCGGTGCTCGCCTGAACAACCCTCTGGGTTTCCTCGCTCGCGCTTCTGAACTCAATCTCTTTGGTGATATTATCCGTTTCATCGCCAAGAGAACCCTTGGCCAAGGCTAAGGCGTGTTCCCCCTTCATCAGCTGCGGGATAGGGACCCCCCTGGCTCCCCTTTGATCTAACCCCAGAAGCTTCTCCGCCGCCGGATTCATAAACTGGATTTTACCATCCTTGTCCACTACCACCAATCCTTCCCCGATGCTCCTGATGATATTATCCACCCTCTCCTTTTCGTCCACCACCCGCTTCTTCTCTCGTTCGAGAGCGGCCGTCTGCTCCATGACCCGAATAGTGAGCTCATCTGCAAAACGGTCCCGTATGCGCCGCAGTTCCTCCAGCTCCTCCGGCGAAACCGCGACTGGGGCCGACTTTTTCGGCGCGCGCTTCTCATCGAGGGCCGCAAAGGCATCATCCAGAGCGTTTTCCCCGACCCCCAGCGCACCGAGCCTTTCACGTAAAGGCCCAAGAAGCCGGTCGCGGATTTCCTTGCCGCGCAAAAATTTTGTCCCGATCCTTGCGAGCGAGGCCGGGTCGCCGCCGCTTTCCTGGAAGGCCTTAGTTATTAACTCCAACTTGACTTCATCGGCGGACCGCTCCAACCTCGCCACAAGATCTTCGACCGCCAACTTAAAGTCATCGGGAACATCAGGTCCCATGGCGGCCTTCCTGAACTCCTTGGCAAGGCGGGATATGCGCGGGGAGAAGTCTTTCCCATCCTGAATCAAAGGGCTAGCCAAATGTTCCTGGAGAAAACGCCCAAGATCTTCCACGATCCGTTTCAGCGTCTCCAGGTCCTGCGCCTGATGGATCACCTCTCTGGCAATGAGTTCCGGCTTCTTTTCCACTTCATAGGCAAGCCGCTCCACATCCAAACTGAGTTCGATTTTTTCCCCGGCCCCTTTTATGAGGTGATCGACCAGATCTTCTATGCGCTCAATCTTACGTCCCTGCCCGGCGGTAGTCCCGCCTTCTCCTTTCCCAACACCACCTTCTCCTTGACCATTCCCGCCGACTTCTGACTTTTTGACCACCGCTTCTTCTTCCTTGATGATCTGGATACGAGCGGTTCCGATACGGACATGACCCAAGTTCGCTTCTTCCAGAACTTTCTTGAGTCCGCCCAGCGCTTCAATGTCCCTTGCCGGCAATGCGATCAATTTGAAGAACGAGCCAATCTCTTCTCCGTCCGCCCCGCGATCAAAAGTCAGGCTCTCAACGTGGAGGCGGTGAGTTTCCCGCAACAACTCGGCCACCCCGACCTTTTTATGGTCGAGGGCATGGTCATTGACAATCAGTCGCCCCCCGACAAACGCCATAGTAACGTTCGGCTCCGAGTTCAAAACCATCTCAAGTCTCACCGAAAAGTTTCGGATCGCTAGCTGCGCCGCGGGGTGCCTATCCGAATACAAGCGATACTGGCTCAGGACAAAGCCAAAAAGCTTGACGATTTCGGCGTATTGCACTTCTTTATCCTGGTCCTGCATTTACTCCGGCCTCCGAGACTCCGCCAAAAACCAAAACCGAAAGGTGGAACCCTTCCCTACCGCGCTATCCACTTCGATCCCACCGCCGAGGAGCTCCAGTGTCCGCTTCACGTTCCGCAATCCTAAGCCCATTCCTCCGTAGAGTCTCGTGTGCGAGCTGTCCATCTGATGGAAAGGGTCAAAAATAACGCTGAATCGGTCCGCGGGAATACCGATGCCTGTATCCTCTACTGCGCATTGCACCATGCCTCCCTCGGAAGGCCCGGAAACTCTGACGGTTATGCTTCCTTTCTCGGTAAATTTAATGGCATTATCAATAAGGTTGCGAAACACCTTGACGAGTTTTCCCCGATCGCTAAAGAGCTGGCGCATCGTCGAGCCAATCTCCCATTGGAGGTTTAGCTTCTTCTGCCTGACCTCATCTTCAAACATTTCCATCAATTGGTCCCGTATATGCTGCATCGTGAAGGGGTCTGGATAGACTGAGACTGCCCCCGCTTCAAGCTGAGACACGTCAATCGCATTCTCCACCTGAAACAGAAGTCCGGCGCCGCTCCTTCGGACCGTCAGGAGGCTATCCCGCTGTTTTTCGTTGACCTTGCCAAAGATTCCATCCATCAGAATTTCAACGTTACCGAGAATAACGGTGACCGGGGTGCGCAACTCGTGCGAGATCACACTCAGCAGTCGATCTTTGATCCCGTCCGATTCCTCAAGACGCAGGGTCAACTTAGTGAGGTCATCCACGTTGTTTTTCAGGGTTGCAAAGAGGCGGGCATTTTCAATGGTGATGCCGATAATTCTCCCCATAGCCGCGAGGAGTTGAATCTCCTGCTCGCGAAAGCGTCCCCTCTTAAGACTGGCAACAGTGATCGTCCCGATCACTCCCTCCCGCGCCAGGAGAGGGACACCAACCAGAGAATTGATGCCCTCCTTCCTTAAATAGATATAGGAGCACGAGGAGTCGGTCTGGATATTGTCCCATAAAACGGGGCCCCTGGTGCGGACAACCTTTCCGGAACTCCTGTCCCCGATATTGATCGTGCCGTATTTCTCCGAGTAATCGACGGGAAAACCCCTATGGCTCATGAGTTCGAGTTCCCCGGTCGTAGGATTAAAAATCCTGACAGTGCCATGCTTGAGGTTGAAAACCTCCAGCACTTTATCCAGGGCACCGTCGTAGATCCGGGGGGAGTTGCGTGCAATGGTCAGGAGGTCGGCCAGGGCTGAAAGAGCCGAGTAGCCGGGCAATCCGACCCCGTTCGAAATTCTATACAGTTTTGCTACCGCCATTTAAGACCTCGAAAACAATTATAGCGAAGAGTACAATTGCAATATCTGCAATATTCATTCCGGATCAGCAGCAAATTGGCTAATCTTTCATAAATCTAGATTATTCAATAGATTTGGCCTGTTAGAAACGATGTCGCTCGTTTTTTCTCTACTAGAGATTGTACCTTATTGTACGCAGATCTCAAATTATGTCAAATTGTGTCAAATTACGGAAAATTCGTTACTACCGTTGAATCATAATGGCGTCCTTTTTTCCCTGCTCGCGGTGGACTGCCCGTTTTTTGCTAGCGGGATCGAAATGGACTGTGGTATTGATTTTCCTATGGCGGGTTTAAAGCGGCGACAAGCAGGTCTCAGCTCTCACTTTTTGGCGACACTCAACCCCTGAATCCTGTCATATAAGGCAACCCTGCCGCAATTTTTTTCACCTTGTCCAAATTGGACAGGAGCATCGATGTGGAATCCCAAAAGCCTGTAATCAAGGCGTTACGATAAGTGTCAGGGATATCGAAACGGACCTGCCGCTCGCCATAAGAGAGGGTTTTCGCATCAAGGTCCATTGCAAAACGGTTTTGAGGATCCAGCTCTACCAACTTCATCAACTCTTCTATCTCGGCCGAGGTGACCGTAACGGTGGGGATTCCCATCATCACGCAATTGCCGGCAAAGATGGCGGCAAAAGATTCGCCGACGATGGCGTGAATACCAAAGCGGAACAGCGCCTGCGGCGCGTGCTCTCTGGACGAACCGCAGCCGAAGTTCTTGTTGACGAAAAGGATTGAGGCCCCTCGGTACTTGGGGTTATTGAACGGGTGGGTTTTAGGTTTCCCTTCCGAGTCAAATCTCTCATCGTAGAAAGGGTACTCGCCCATTCGAGCAAAGGTGATTTCCTTTAAATAACGCGCCGGAATGATCCGGTCCGTGTCAATGTCGTTCCCGCGCACGGCAATCCCTGTTCCTGATACCTTCACTATCTTAACATCCGCACTCATCTCTTCCCTTACCCTTTCAACCCTTTAACCCTTAAACTCGTTATTGTTTAGGCATGCTCCCGCACATCAACAATTTTGCCGTTCACGGCGGCTGCCGCAACCATAGCCGGGCTCATAAGAATCGTCCGCCCGCCCGGGCTCCCCTGTCGTCCAATAAAATTCCGATTGGAGGTAGAGGCGCATATTTCCCTGCCTGCTAATTTGTCCGGGTTCATGGCCAGACACATCGAGCATCCCGCCTCTCTCCATTGAAACCCCGCCTCGGTAAAAATACGGTCCAAGCCCTCTTTCTCCGCCAGGGCCTTAATTGCCGCCGAGCCCGGGACAACCAGCGCCCGGATACCAGGATGAACCCGCCTACCCTTGGCTATTTTAGCGGCGGCGCGCAGATCGCTTAGCCGCGAATTGGTGCATGAGCCGATGAACGCCACATTGATCGGCATTCCCAGAACAGGAGTTCCAGCCTTCCAGCCCATATGTTCGTATGCCCGCTTTGCCCCTTCAGGGTCAGAGCATTGCTCCGGGTAGGGAAGCTTCTCCGAAATACCCACCGCCTGTCCGGGATTGATCCCCCAGGTCACCGTAGGCTCGATCTCCGAACCCTCCATATCGACGACGTCGTCATAGCGGGCGTCGGAGTCAGAGGCAATCGAACTCCAGTAGGCGACGGCCCGATCAAAATCCTTGCCTTTGGGGACGAATTCCCTTCCCTTGAGAAACTCGAAAGTAGTGGCATCCGGATTCACGTACCCGACGAGCGCGCCTCCTTCAATGCTCATGTTGCAAATAGTCATCCGCTCTTCCATGTTCATCTTTTCAACAACCGGGCCGCAGTATTCGTAGGCAAACCCTTTTCCCCCACCTACTCCCAACCTGCGGATGATCGAAAGGATGACATCTTTTGCATAAACCCCCTCGGGAAGGGCCCCACGGATATTGATTCTCCGCACCTTTAGCTTGTCCATCGCCAGGGTCTGCGTCGCCAGGACATCCCTGACTTGGCTTGTCCCAATGCCGAAGGCAAGCGTGCCGAACGCCCCGTGCGTACTGGTATGGCTATCACCGCAAGCCAGAGTCATGCCCGGTTGCGTCAGCCCGAGTTGCGGCCCGATAACGTGAACAATCCCTTGCCTGTCGCTGTCAAGGCCGTAGAATTGAATCCCAAACTGGCTCGTGTTTTTTTCCAGAGCTTGAGTCAAATCCTCGGCCTGGGAGTCAAGAAACGGGCGAGCCCGCATGTCCGTAGGCACAACGTGGTCAAGCGTGGCAAAGGTCCTCTCCGGAAAACCAACCTGCAGATTTTTTTCCCGCAGCATGTCGAAGGCCGGGGCAGTGGTAATTTCATGGATAAGATGGAGGCCGATAAACAGTTGCGTCTGACCGGTGGGAAGCACATCAACCGTGTGGGATTCCCAGACTTTGTCGTAGAGCGTCCGTCCAGAGCTTTTAGCCATTCCGTGAAATCTCCTGGACAATATCATATCTGCCCGTGCTTACGACTTCAAGACTTGCTGAGCCTTCTAGAAGTGTGGTTTTTCCTCGGGGAGCGCGCCTTCGGCCGCGGCCGATAGGTCAGTGCTTTCGTTGAGGCTTCTCGTTCCTGTGTCCGCGGCCTCATTCTCGCTCCCCTCGGACTGCCTGGGGGTGTCTTGAGGGACCGATGCACCGGACGAGGAGGTTCAAGCGTACCCTAGAGTCACCATCGGCATTTAGGCGAGCGTAAGACGAGTGTATTGCATCGGGCCGGAAAGATACTTCCAGGCAGACTTTTTCTTCTAGACTTTCCGGCCATAGATCCAGGCCGCCGGATCTTTGGCATATTCTTCATAGGAACCGGCGCAAGTGATCCCCGGAATCTGGGGAATCCAGTCTTCCCTTAGGAGTTCCTCTGGGTCGCCGTA
>MGRY01000222.1:11917-15586 GCA_001799045.1 Deltaproteobacteria bacterium RIFCSPLOWO2_02_56_12
CATCCAATGCCGTGAGACGACCGTTCCGGATCACCACATGCTCCCTGCCGTCCTTGGCAGTTACCACTAATGTCGGTAAGAGCAGATGGATGTGGAGGTGGCCGTACAAAAGTCCGCGCTCGCCTGCCCACTTCTCTTCCGGTGCACGCCAGAGAGTTCCGAAGCCCATGTGGATCACGCCCGAACGCCGCCGCTCCCACTCAAATCCGCCCGAGGAGTGTCGCTCAATGTGGCTGGGCCGCGTGATCTTGGGATTTGTCCCTATCGCTGCCTCCCAAAGATAGAAAAGACCCGGCCTGGGGAAACAGGGATATTGGGTGCGTTTGCTCTCTTCGACGAGATCGCGCCATGCGTCGCCATAAGCCCCACCCCCCGACACCTTAACGATCTGGCCACCTTCCAATTCGACCCTGACTTGAGGGAAGGCGCGGGAAAAATGGCTCGTGGTGCCTGCGACTACGCCGGCAGCATCTTCTTTTGCGATCAGGGGCGGCACGGGATGGCTGAAGAGGTGGCCGTTGCGGGGAGTGGAAGAAAAGCCGTAACGGCTCCCGTCGTAATATTCCTCCCAATAGGTCCACGAGATATCCGTCCCTTCGGGGTCCGTAAGTCGCGCTCTCCCACCACGTCCCTTTTCCCAGATCGGCTCCCATGTTTTCTGGTTGATGAGAAGGTGGAGCTCGAGCGGATAAGTAGTTGATCGCTGCAGGAAATGCTCCGATTGCAGCCACGGGATTTGTTCGTAGCGGTAATCGGTTTTTGGGACCGGACCACCCTTGCCGTGAATCAGCAGGTCATAGCCGCGCCTAGCGGCAAAATCTTCGACGAAAGGAAGCCCCTCCCAGCGCCTCGGGTTATTTTCCCAGGGCTCACGCCGCATGATGACACGGACCTCATCGAGGTAGTCGAACTCCCTGTCGGGTTCGCCCATATCAATAAAGAGGAGATCGACATGCGCCCCTTTTTCTCTGAGCGCTTGAGCGACCGCCTGAGGAACTGCAGGATCATATTCTCGATCCACGGCGATCAGCACTTTATTTCCACTTATGGTCTTCCCATAACCTACAAACCCAACGTGACTCTCACGATTCTCCCGCCACCCGGCCAGCGCACGGGCGTTAGGCATTAATCCTCGTATATCTATGGTCTGAAGCTTCGAATCACCCGCCAGCCCACCACTGCGTTCAGGGGCGGTCTTGATACCTACACCATCATCGACGACATCACACATGGCAAGAATCCTCCGATAACTTACATCCCCAGTTCTTTCTGAGCCTGTTTGAGGTAGCTCAAGTCCACGTACTTTTCCGGCGGGGGCGGGGGTTCCTTCAGGACTCCGTCGCTGGCTTGAACCTGCAGGTTCACTTTGAAACCTTCAAGAGTCACAGAGCCATCAGCCGAATAGACCTTATTTTTGGTGTAATAATCGATGCCTCTACGGGCGTAAGGCGGCTTGACACCCATTTCGGTGGTGAAAAACTCAGCCGCCTGGTCGGGCCTCTCGTAAATCCAGCGCATGCTTTGAATATGGGCCTTCAGAAACTTGACAACGGAGGCACGGTTCTTCTCCGCCCAAGCGGGATTGATATTGACGGCATTGAATTGATAGTTGGGGATGGCCTCCATGGTGTCGCCTAGCCTATTGAAGCCTTTGTCAATAGCGATGTCGGCAAAAGGGATTCCCAGCACTGCGCCGGCTATAGCCCCGCTCTCCAGCGCGCTCAGACGGGCGGGCGTGCCCCCTGAGATAACGACCAGACTGTAATCGCGCGGGTAAAGAAGCCCTTTGGCTCTAAGATAGGCCAAGAGGATAGAGGTCGCGCCCCCTTTCAAACCTGCCACGCCCAGTCGGGCCCCCTTAAGATCGTCGATCTTTTTGTAGGCCTTACCGCCAACGAGAACGTAAGGGGCAGCATTGCTCGAGCCGGCAATCATTTTTAAGTTGCCGCCTTTTTCGTTCCAGAGGATAATTCCATCCGGGTTGATATTCGCAAAATGGAGTTCTCCGGCAACCATGGCTTGGAGCTGAAGGTCGGCACGACCCATGAATACGAGATCGACGTGGAGACCCTCCGCAGCATAGAATCCCTTTTTTTGAGCAACAAAATATGGAAGAAAGTTGACGTCCTTAGAAACATAGCCGGCCCTAACTGCCTGGGCCAATACTATGGAAGTCAGAAGGAGCAGGGGGGCTATCGAGAGCAGGACAACACTGACGATCTTTTTCATGGCTTGGCCTTCCTTGGTTAGGGCTTCAGACAATGATCCAATATCCATCGAACGACATCAATCCTTCTCGCGAACCAGACTTCGGGAAACGACTTGGCATACTTGATGGACTCCTCGTAAACTTTTCCGGTTGCCGGGAAAGCCATCTGGCAATGCATCGCCATCGTAAGCATTTTCGGCTCGGCCAACGACTCTTCGTAGAGGATGTCAAATTCGTCCTTGAAGGCCCCCAGCAGATCCCGGGCAGTTATCCCGCGCCGATACATGCCCGTGTCGTTGAGCCCGCTGATGGCGTTGCGGTAGGGAACCTCTACAAGGGTCTTGCCTTTGACCTCAACGAGATAAGGGGCATCGTCGTTGACCGCGTCGCCGTGCCAGAGAAACCCCTCGTCTGCCAGTAGCTCCAATGTATGCTCGGTATGTCTCATCCCTGAAGAGAGCCACCCGGAGGGCCGCACGCCAGTCAGATCCTTAAATATTTTTACGCACGTTTGGATCTCCTCCCTTTCCTCTTCTTTCGACAGGAGGATCAACTGGACATCTTCGGCATAGCTATGGCCCACGATCTCATGCCCTTCGGCATGGAGCGCCTGCACCGCCTCTGGGTATCTGATTGCGGCCAGGCCGTTGATGTTGAAGGAAGCCTTCAGCCCGTGCTTTCTCAGTATCCTGAGGATCCGCCAAAATCCGGTCCTTCCCCCATAGTCGTTTTCGCTAGCGGTTCTAAAATCGTACTTGCATCTTACCTCCTCCGCGGTAATGGGATTCGAACCTCCCACATGCCTGGTCCTGCGCATCTTCGGGTCAGGCATTTCGGTCCAGGCCTCCAGATTGCCTGCCAGAGTGACGGCAAGCCTGGCCCCGTTGGGCCATTGGACTTTTATTTTTTTCCCTTTGGAAAAAACGTCGTAGAAAGAATCGTGTGCCGGGATCATGCTTATTCCCTCCTTTGATAGCAAAAGCTTGACTCGATGAATGGGTATAGAAGAAAAACCAGGATGCTGTCAATCCATTTCAGAGCCAACCCTACCGCTGTTGGCTGAGGAGATCGTAGACGAGATAGTAAAACTCCAGCATAGATGGGAGGTAAACCGTCAAGAATTCCTTGGGGGAAAAACTTTTACGTGCGGGATCTACGTGGGTAAAGAGCTTGAGGATCGCGAGGTGCACTCTGTTCTTGTCCTGCACGGCATCCGCCAGCCTGAGGCTTTCCGTGTAGGGGATCAGAGGGTCCGTGCTGCCGTGGCCGATCAGCAAATAGCCGTGAATGGAAGGGAGCAGCGGCGCGATGGCCAGCCTTCTAAGATATTCCTGTACTCTGGGGTCGATTTTACGGACCAGATCATCCACGAGACCTGGGTCTTCATTCGTTAGGAGCTGGTAGAGATACCGGCCGCTCGGCGACAGCCCATGGAGAAGCGGACCAGGATCGCTTACCTT
>MGRY01000222.1:15660-16019 GCA_001799045.1 Deltaproteobacteria bacterium RIFCSPLOWO2_02_56_12
TCATGAAAAAGACCCATTTGCCGTAAGGCTCCGGCTTGAGGAATCCTTTTTCGCCGCGGTACTCGTAGGTACCCGTCGTGATGAAGCGGATAACATTAACAGGATCGTAGTAACCGCCGAAAGAAACCAAAAACTTAACTTGATGGCGGATCGAGGGATGGCCAGCGGCCATAATCGTCGGCCCAGCGCCGTAACTAAAGCCTAACAATCCCATCTTCCTTTCGTCGACTATCTCTTTCCTGGAGGCCAGGAAACGGAAGGAAGCAACGATGTCGTCCACGTCACTGAAAAGGATGCGAAAGGACTTCATGCCTTTTAGCTCCGGAACCAGGACAACGAAACCAGAGCGCGCCAGAGAA
>MGRY01000222.1:16038-16585 GCA_001799045.1 Deltaproteobacteria bacterium RIFCSPLOWO2_02_56_12
GCGGAACAGGTCCGTGCTCAAACCGGCGGCCGACGCGAAAGCCCCCATCAGGATGAACATGGGGATGATGCTGAAGTTGAAGTCGGTGACGGTGGAGAAGGGCGAACCGGCGAGCAGCCCCAGCGCCGAATTGAGGTTCGCGACCAGCGCGAACCCCCCCACGCCGACGATGCCCATCGCGATACCTACGGGCACGCGCAACAGCATCAGAACGAACAGCACAACGAAGCCGCCGGCGGCGACGATATCCTTGTCCATTGCGGGTCAGTGCTCGTTCGCGGTTTTGACGCGAAGGAGCTCGATGAGGCGGATGCATCCAACGACCGTCGCTGCGACAATCCCGGCAATGGCGACCGCGTAGAACGGCCATACCGGCAGCTTCAGGTCGCTGGTGAGCTGATGCGCGCGCTGCACCGCGGGAAAGCGCGTGAGGAGCATCCAGGCAAACAGCGCCATGAAAGAGACGCTCACGGTGCAGGCGAACAGGTCGATCGCCTTGCGCCCGGCGATGCCCGAGAGTTCCCACAGCAGATCGACGACGATGTGG
>MGRY01000223.1:0-5282 GCA_001799045.1 Deltaproteobacteria bacterium RIFCSPLOWO2_02_56_12
CCTTCTTACCCGATTTGTTTGCCGCGATCATCATCCTGTTCCTGGGGTGGATCGGCTGCAATATCGCGCGTAAGGTCGCTGTGCGATTGCTTAAAGTCTGCCAGTTTGATGTCTTGGCCGATCGGTCGGGGCTCAACCAGGCGCTGGCACGCGGCGGTATTAAACAGACCCCCACGGAGATCCTGGGTCTTTTGATTTTCTGGTTTCTGTTCTTAGTCGTCATCGTGGCAACGCTCGATGCGCTGGGTTTACCCGGGGTCACCGAGACCCTCAACGCGATCTTTCTTTACATCCCGAAAGTTGTAGCGGCCATGGTGATGCTGATCCTCGGTCTCTATTTGGCAAACTTCATCGAAACAGTGACCAGAACTTCTTGTGCCAACGCCGGATTGCAGCAGGCGGACAGTATCGGTCAAGTGGCCTACTATGCAACGGTTGTTTTTATCATTGCCGGCATCCTTGAGATACTGGAGATAGCTACGGAGATCGTCGTTTGGGCTTTCATTTTGATCTTCGGCTCCGTTTGCCTGGCCCTGGCCATCGCCTTTGGTCTGGGTGGTAGAGAGGTGGCTGCCCGTTTGCTCGAGAGGTGGTTGGAGGGAAAGGACAAAAACAAGTAAAGGAACAATGGAAAATACCGTTATCTCCGATCGGGGCGACAGTTTTTCCGCTGCCTTGACTCTTTCGTCTAAATCAGCTAAATAACTAAGGAAATCCATTAAATTTTTATTTTTTCAATAGCCTGAGGGTCTTTAGGGGAAAAGGAAGGCGAACGTGGCACGAAAAAAAATCGCGTTAATAGGGGCGGGCGCAATCGGCGGGACCATGGCCCATCTCTGTGCCTTGAAAGGGCTTGCAGATGTGGTCTTGTATGATGTCATCGATGGGTTGCCGCAAGGGAAAGCGCTGGACCTCTTGCAGTCCGGCCCCATTGAGAATTTCGATATCCAGATTACCGGGAGCACAAAATATGAGGATATCGCGGGCGCGGATGTCTGCATCGTAACCGCGGGAATCGTGCGCAAGCCGGGAATGAGCCGCGACGATCTGTTGGGAACCAACGCGAAAATCCTGCGCCAGGTTTCCGAGGGGATTAAAACCCACGCCCCCAATTCTTTTGTTATCGTGATCACCAACCCGCTCGACGCCATGGTGACTCTGGTCAAGCGCGTTACCGGCTTTCCGAAGAACCGGGTGGTCGGGCAGTCCGGCATCCTGGATTCCTCGCGCTATCGCACCTTTATTGCCCAGGAGCTCAAGGCCTCGGTTGCCAGCGTATCGGCAGTGGTGTTGGGAGGGCATGGCGACGACATGGTGCCCGTGCGCAGCAGCTGTCTGCTCTCCGGCGTGCCAATCGAGAAATTTATCTCCGGCAAGCGACTGGACGAGATCGAGGCTCGGGTCAGGAACGCCGGCGGCGAGATCGTATCTCTGCTCAAGACCGGCTCTGCCTTCTATGCGCCGGCCTCGGCCGCTATCCGCATGGCCCAGTCTTATCTCATGGATAGAAAAGAGATCCTGCCCTGCGCCACGTACCTGGAAGGGGAGTACGGCGTCAACGGCTATTACTTCGGGGTTCCTGTCATGATCGGGGCAGGCGGGATTGAAAAGGTAATTGAAATGGAGCTCAGCCCTTCCGAGCGGAAGGCCTTTGAGCAGTCCCTGACGCGTGTCAAGGAGCTGGTCCAGGCCATGGACAAACTCCTGGCGGCCTCTTAAGCGGCCTCATTAAGAAAATTAATTCTCGACCTTGAGACCCTGAGGCTTCTATATTAGTCTTAGGGTCTTATTTTATTCAGTCCGCTATTTAGATGAATATTCACGAATATCAGGCGAAAGAGCTCTTGCGGCGCTTCGGCATTCCGGTGCCACGGGGACGGGCGGCGCTTACGCCGCAAGAGGTGCGAGCCATTGCCAGGGAGCTTGGCGGATCCTGTGTTGTCAAAGCGCAGATCCACGCCGGGGGAAGGGGAAAGGCCGGCGGGGTCAAGCTTGCTGGAAGCCCGGAGGAAGCCGAGAAAATAGCCGGGGAGATGCTGGGGAAAAAACTGGTGACACACCAGACCGGCCCGCAGGGGCGGCAGGTAAAATGTCTCTTGGTGGAGGAAAGGCTGAATATTGAGCGAGAGTTTTATCTGGGCATGGTTATGGACCGTTCCCTTTCCTGCGTGTCTGTGATCGCCTCCGCGGAGGGGGGGGTGGAGATCGAGGAGGTGGCACAGAGGAGTCCGGAAAAGATTCTTAAAGAGGCGATTGATCCTGCTGTCGGTCTGCTGCCGTTTCAGTGCCGGAGGCTCGCCTATGGGCTCGGGCTATCCGGCGAACGGGCAAATCTTCTCCTCTCCATCACCCAGGGATTGTATCGCGCCTTCGTCGAGAGGGACTGTTCCCTTGCCGAGATCAATCCCCTCTTGCTTACGCGGGAGGGAAAATTGGTTGCCCTGGATGCCAAGATGAACTTTGACAACAATGCCCTTTTCCGCCAGCCTGAAATCACGGCCCTGAGGGATCTGGATGAAGAGGATCCGAAGGAGTATGAGGCGTCTCAATTGGGCCTCTCCTATATAGCGTTGGAAGGGAATATCGGTTGCATGGTCAATGGCGCCGGACTCGCCATGGCGACGATGGACATCATCAAGCTTTATGGCGGAGAACCGGCCAATTTCCTCGACGTTGGCGGCGGGGCCACCAAGGATAAGGTCACGGAGGCTTTTAAGATCCTGCTCTCGGACAAGCGGGTGGAGGGAGTGTTGGTGAATATCTTCGGGGGAATCATGAGATGTGACGTGATCGCCCAGGGGGTAGTGGAGGCTGCGCGCGAGATACGAGTCGCCGTTCCGTTGGTTGTTCGTCTCCAGGGCACCAATGTGGAGCTGGGCAAGAAGATACTTTCAGAGTCCGGCCTTTCCATCATCCCGGCGGAGACGATGGCGGAAGCGGCGGAGAAGATAGTGAAAGCAGTCACTAAAAAATGAAACCGAGGATCGAAAATAGAAGTTTGAGGATCGCGATCTTCTATCTTCGATCCTCTATCTTCGCGGTGTGACAATGGCGATACTCGTTAACAAAAACACGCGGGTGCTGACCCAGGGGATCACCGGTGCAACCGGACAATTCCATACCCGCGCCTGTAAGGAATATGGAACTCAGATGGTGGCGGGAGTGACGCCGGGAAAGGGCGGGAGCTCTTTTGAAGCCATTCCGATTTTCGACGCTGTAGAAAAGGCGGTGTCGGCGACAGGGGCGAACGCCAGTGTTATTTATGTCCCGCCGCCGTTCGCCGCGGACGCCATCATGGAAGCGGCAGATGCGGGGTTGGAGTTGATCGTCGCTATCACCGAGGGCGTCCCGGTTATGGAAATGGTTCGCGTCAAGAGATACCTGGAGGGGAAGAAGAGCCTGCTCCTGGGTCCCAACTGTCCTGGCGTCATAACCCCTGGAGAGTGTAAAATCGGCATTATGCCGGGAGATATTTTTCAGCACGGCTCTGTCGGGGTGGTTTCTCGCAGCGGCACGCTGACCTACGAAGCGGTGGATCAACTGAGCCGTCTGGGGTTAGGTCAGTCAACATGTGTTGGGATCGGGGGGGATCCGATCCATGGATTGGATTTCGTGGATGTGCTTATTATGTTCAATGAGGATCCGCAGACAAAGGCCGTGGTAATGATAGGGGAAATCGGCGGGAGCGCCGAGGAGGAGACGGCTCTGTGGATCAAGGCGAATATGCGAAAGCCCGTTGTAGCTTTTATTGTGGGGCAGACGGCGCCGTCTGGCAAGCGCATGGGGCATGCCGGGGCGATTATCTCCGGAGGCAAAGGAACCGCGCGGGAAAAGATCGCGGCCTTGAAAAAGGCCGGGGTGCAAATGGCGGCTTCGCCGGCCCTTATAGGACAAACGATGCAGGAAGTATTGAAAGCTAATGGCTAGTGAACGGACACTCTCGATCATCAAACCGGACGCGGTCGCCAGGGGTCTTATCGGCGAGATCCTGAGACGCTTCGAGGCGGCCGGCTTGAGGATCGCGGGCGCCAAATTGCTGCATCTGAGCTTGGAACAGGCGCGCGCCTTTTATGCGGTTCACAAGGAGCGGCCCTTTTACCCCGGCCTGACAGAATACATGTCCGCCGGTCCCATCCTGGTTTCCATCCTGGAGGGAGAAGGGGCGATTATGAAGAATCGCGAGATCATGGGGGCGACAGATCCGGCCAAGGCCGCGCCCGGCACCATCCGTCGGGAGTGGGGGAGGGACGTGGAAAAGAACGCGGTTCACGGCTCGGACGGACCGGAAACTGCGGCGTGGGAGATCGCATTTTTCTTTAAGCCCAGCGATCTCCACGGTAATTTGAAATCTGAGATCTGAAATTTGAGATGCACATGGCAAAGCCCAATATCAAAGATTTGAGTTCCCAGCAGCTGGAGGATTGGCTGGCGGCGCGCAGGGAACCGCCTTACAGGGCGGCGCAAATCCGGCAGTGGCTCTTTCAAAAAGGCGTTGCCGCATTTGCCGAGATGAGCAATCTTTCGAGCGGGCTTCGGGCCGCGCTTGAGGAAATCTACTCGATCAGCGGTCTTAAAACGCTTCGCCGCTCCTCATCCATTGATGGCACGGTGAAATTTCTCTTTGAACTCGCTGACCGGTTAAGCATCGAGAGCGTTCTCATTCCTGAAGCAAACCGTCTTACCTTATGTATCTCGACGCAGGCGGGGTGCGGGTTCGGCTGCGCTTTTTGCGCCACCGCGCTGATGGGATTGAAGCGCAGCCTGCGCGCCAGCGAAATCGTGGATCAAGTCCTGGAGGCAAGGAGATCGCTGCCGGCGGAGAAAAGAATTACCCACGTGGTCCTGATGGGCATGGGGGAGCCGCTGGCGAATTACAACCAGACGCTGAGCGCGGTGCGGATCATGAGCGACGCGGACTGGGGCATCGGCATATCTTCGCGCAGGATCACCCTTTCCACGGTGGGTCTGGTGCCGCAGATGAAAAGGCTGATGGAAGAATCGAACGTCAACCTGGCCATTTCTCTGCACGCAACAACGGATGAGATCCGGTCTCAACTAATGCCGGTCAACCAGAAATATCCGCTCGCGGAGTTGATGGACTGCTGCCGTTCGCTCCCTTTGCTGAAGCGGCGCAGGATCACTTTTGAGTATGTTGTGCTGCGGGGAATCAATCACTCCGAGGAAGATGCCCGCCGCCTCTCCAAGCTTTTAACCGGCATCCGCAGCAAGATCAATTTAATTCCCTTTAATCCGCATCCGGGGAGTTCTTACCGTCGGCCGAC
>MGRY01000223.1:5324-12374 GCA_001799045.1 Deltaproteobacteria bacterium RIFCSPLOWO2_02_56_12
GGGGCACCAGGTCAACATCCGCGACCCCAGGGGGAACGACATCCAGGCCGCTTGCGGGCAACTCTGGACCGAGTCCGAAACAGTTCAAAGTTCAAGGTCCAACGTTGAACATAGAACATTGGACATTGCACTTGGTGAGTGAGGGGAATGGGGCGATGATTGTCGGGGTCATTGGGGGAAGCGGTCTCTACCGGATGAAGGGGCTGGAGAAGGTCCGTGAAGTCCGGGTAGAGACTCCTTTCGGCAGGCCTTCGGACGTCTATGTCCGGGGGATCCTGGAGGGGACGGAGTTTGTTTTTCTCCCGCGTCACGGCAGGGGGCACCGGTGGCTTCCCACTGAGGTGAATTTCCGCGCCAACATCTTCGGCATGAAAAAACTCGGCGTGGAGCGCATCATCTCTGTCAGCGCCGTGGGCAGCCTGAGGGAGGAGATTGCACCCGGCGATGTCGTGATCCCCGATCAATTCATTGACCGCACTACACAACGACCAAGCACCTTTTTTGGCCAGGGGGTTGTGGCGCATATCAGCATGGCGGACCCGTTTTGCGCGGTACTGTGCGGGGGTCTGGTGCGCGCGATGAAAAGGCTGATGGAAGAATCGAACATTAACCTGGCCATTTCTCTGCACGCAACAACGGATGAGATCCGGTCTCAACTAATGCCGGTCAACCGGAAATATCCGCTCGCGGAGTTGATGGACTGCTGCCGTTCGCTCCCTTTGCCGAAGCGGCGCAGGATCACTTTTGAGTATGTTGTGCTGCGGGGAATCAATCACTCCGAGGAAGATGCCCGCCGCCTCTCCAAGCTTTTAACCGGCATCCGCAGCAAGATCAATTTAATTCCCTTTAATCCGCATCCGGGGAGTTCTTACCGTCGGCCGACCGCGGAGGAAATCGCGCAGTTTCAAAACGCGCTGCAGGTCCGGGGACACCAGGTCAACATCCGCGACCCCAGGGGGAACGACATCCAGGCCGCTTGCGGGCAACTCTGGACCGAGTCCGAAACAGTTCAAAGTTCAAGGTCCAACGTTGAACATAGAACATTGGACATTGCACTTGGTGAGTGAGGGGAATGGGGCGATGATTGTCGGGGTCATTGGGGGAAGCGGTCTCTACCGGATGAAGGGGCTGGAGAAGGTCCGTGAAGTCCGGGTAGAGACTCCTTTCGGCAGGCCTTCGGACGTCTATGTCCGGGGGATCCTGGAGGGGACGGAGTTTGTTTTTCTCCCGCGTCACGGCAGGGGGCACCGGTGGCTTCCCACTGAGGTGAATTTCCGCGCCAACATCTTCGGCATGAAAAAACTCGGCGTGGAGCGCATCATCTCGGTCAGCGCCGTGGGCAGCCTGAGGGAGGAGATTGCACCCGGCGATGTCGTGATCCCCGATCAATTCATTGACCGCACTACACAACGACCAAGCACCTTTTTTGGCCAGGGGGTTGTGGCGCATATCAGCATGGCGGACCCGTTTTGCGCGGTACTGTGCGGGGGCCTGGTGCGCGCGGCCCAGGCTACGGGCGCAGAGGTTCATGCGAAGGGCACGTACCTGTGCATGGAGGGGCCGCAGTTCTCTACCAGGGCGGAGTCGCTGCTCTACCGCAGGTGGGGGGCCGACGTAATCGGCATGACTAATCTTCAGGAGGCTAAACTGGCGCGCGAGGCGGAAATCTGTTTTGCCACAATGGCCCTGGCCACAGACTACGACTGCTGGAACCGGACTGCCGGTGATGTGGAGATCGAGCAGGTGCTCGCGGTTTTAAGAGAAAATGTAGAGCTGGCCCAGCGGATTATCCGGCGGGCCGTCGACTATCTTCCGGCCAAGCGCTCGTGCGGGTGCGCCAGCGCTCTAAAGGATGGGATTATAACGGAGCGGAAGAAGATACCCGCGAAGGCTCGTAAGGAACTAAAGCTGCTTATCGGTAAGTATCTCTAATAATTGGTTATCAGTTACTGGTTATTGGTTATTCGTTGAAAACATTTAGAGAGCCCAACTAGTAACCAGTCAACTATTAACGAGTAACAAAAATGAGTATCCTGGTGGTTGGAACCGTAGCCTTTGACTCCATAGAGACCCCTTTCGGGTCGGCCGAGCGCGTCCTGGGAGGATCGGCCTCCTATTTTGCCGTGGCGGCGAGTTTTTTTTCGCCGGTAAAGATCGTGGGGGTTATCGGCCAGGATTTTCCGCAAGAGTATCTGACGATCTTCTCCGGGCGCGGGGTGGACCTGGAAGGTCTCCGGCGGGAGAAGGGAGAAACCTTCCACTGGCGCGGCCGGTATCACGAGGATCTGAACGTGCGCGATACGGTAGAGCTTCATCTCAATGTGCTTTCCGGCTTTGTCCCTCATCTCCCGGAATCCTACCGGGATGCGGAATATGTCTTTCTGGGCAACATTGACCCGGACATGCAAATGGAAGTCCTCCGTCAGCTCAGGCGGATGCGGCTGGTTGCATGCGACACCATGGACCACTGGATCCTGAACAGCGGCGTTGCGCTCCGGAAGGTGTTGCGCAAGATTGAGACGCTGGTGATCAACGATTCGGAGGCCAGACTGTTGAGCGGGGAGCACAACATCGTCCGTGCCGCCCGCGCCATACTCAAGATGGGTCCTAAAGTAGTGCTGATCAAGCGGGGCGAATATGGCGTCCTGCAGTTCTCGGATTCCTCGATCTTCGGAACCCCCGCCTACCCGCTTGAGGAGGTCTTCGATCCGACCGGCGCAGGCGATTCGTTCGCCGGGGGTTTTATGGGTTATCTGGCTCGCTCCGGCGACCACAGCGAACGAGGCCTCAGGCGGTCCATCGTATATGGCAGCGTGGTTGCCTCTTTTACCGTGGAGGATTTCGGTCTGAAGCGGTTGACGCGACTCTCCCTGGGGGAGGTTGAAGAAAGGTATCAGCGGTTTCTCGCTCTCACCGACTTCCATACTTGATTAATGCCATGGATTTATCCGTTGTTGTGCCGGTTTATAATGAAGAGGAAAACCTGGAGCCTCTGATCCACGAGATACGCTCCGTGCTGGACCCTTTGGGAAAGCGCTACGAGCTCATCCTCGTGGATGACGGCAGCACCGACGGAACGTATGGCGTCCTTTCCCGCCTCCACGAAGCGGAACCCCGGCTCAAGGTGCTGCGCTTCAAGCGCAACTTCGGTCAGACCGCGGCGGTCGCCGCAGGGCTGGCATACGCTCAGGGCGAGGTTATCGTTGCCATGGACGGCGATGGGCAAAACGACCCCAAGGATATTCCGGCGCTGCTTGAAAAGCTTGAAGAGGGCTTCGACCTGGTCAGCGGCTGGCGTTCGCCGCGACGGGACCCGTTTTGGAGCCGCCGGCTCCCGTCTCGAATAGCCAATGGATTAATCTCCTGGATGACGCAGGTCAAGCTGCACGATTACGGCTGCACGCTAAAGGCGATACGGCGCGAGGTGGCCAAGGACCTCAAACTCTACGGCGAGATGCACCGCTTCATCCCCGCCATCGCCTTTGAGCGTGGCGCGCGGATTGCTGAAATCAAAGTTCACCACCGACCGCGCCGGTGGGGGAGATCCAAATATGGCATCGCCCGGACTTTTCGCGTTATCCTCGACCTGTTGACGGTAAAGTTTCTCCTGAGTTACGCGACACGCCCACTGCACATATTCGGGCTCGTCGGCCTGATCAGCGGGGCTCTCGGCTTTCTTATCGCCGTCTATCTCACGATCGGAAAGATTTTCTATCAATTGGATATCGGGGGCCGGCCGCTGCTGTTGCTCGCCGTGCTTTTGATCGTCATCGGCTTTCAATTTGTCACCATGGGCCTCCTTGGCGAGATGCTGGCTCGCACCTACCCCGAATCACAAGACAAACCGATCTATGTCATTAAAGAGATCCTGGACGAGGGGAAGCCGGCGTGAACCTTGGCGTGATCGGCACCGGCTACGTGGGACTGGTTGCGGGCACCTGCTTCGCGGAAAGCGGCAACGATGTTACCTGCGTTGATATTGATGAAAAGAAGATATCAGCCTTAAAGATGGGGCGGGTATCTTTTTATGAGCCGGGCCTGGAAGAGCTGGTGCGCCGAAACCTGGAAGAACAGAGGCTCTCTTTCACTACCGACCTGAAAGCAACGGTCCGGCAGGCGTCGGTCGTCTTTATCGCAGTTGGCACCCCGCAAGATTCAGACGGCGCGGCGGATATCGAGCAAGTGCTGGCGACGGCAAAGGCCATCGGTCAAGCGATGGATGGATACAAGGTCATTGTCAACAAGAGTACCGTACCGGCGGGAACCGCGGACCGGATTCGCGCTCTCCTGGCCGCCGCCACTTCTCACCCTTTTGCGGTGGTCGCCAACCCGGAATTCTTAAAAGAGGGCGCTGCGGTCGAGGATTTCATGAAGCCGGACCGGGTGGTCCTGGGCGGCGACGATTCCCAGGCGATCGAACTCGTTAAAGAGCTCTACGAGCCGTTTGTTCGCACGGGAAACCCGATCCTCATTATGGATGCGCGCAGCGCGGAGATGAGCAAGTACGCCGCCAATGGCATGCTGGCCGCGAAAATCTCCTTCATCAACGAAGTTGCCAATCTTTGCGAGAAAGTCGGCGCCGATGTGGATGAAGTCCGGCGCGCTATCGGCTTGGACCGGCGCATCGGTCCCCATTTTATCTTTCCTGGAATAGGTTACGGCGGCTCCTGCTTTCCCAAGGACATCCGCGCGCTGATCGGCATGGGCGAGCCGGTCCTCGAGATGCCGCTGCTCAAGGCCGTAGATCGGGTTAACGAGCGGCAAAAGGGTGTCCTGGTAGAAAAGGTAAAGCGCCATTTCGGCGCGGATCTGACCGGTCTCACCTTCGCCGTCTGGGGACTTTCCTTTAAACCCCGCACGGATGATATGAGGGACGCGCCTTCCATTGTCGTGATCGAAGCCCTGCTTAAAGCGGGAGGACGCATCGAGGCCTATGATCCCGAGGCGATGGAAGAGGCGAGGAAGATTTTTGCCGACCGGGTTCGCTATCATCGCCGGAATTACGACGCCCTCAAAGGAGCCGATGCGCTCCTGGTCGTTACCGAATGGAATGAGTTTCGCCGCCCGAACTTTCAAACCATCAAAGAGCTGCTGAAAAGCCCGGTTATTTTTGACGGCCGCAACGTTTACGATGCGCAGGAATTGAAGAGACTGGGCTTCACCTACTATTCTATCGGAAGACAAAATGGCTAGGGTTGCGATCACCGGGGGAGCGGGTTTTATCGGTTCCCATCTCTGCCAGAGTTTTCTTGAACGCGGGCATGAGGTCCTCTGCATAGACAACCTTCTGACCGGGAGCCGTGAAAACGTTGCCGCCTTCTTGTCGCACGATCGTTTTTCATTCCTGGATCATGATGTGAGCCGTTTTATACAGGTAGACGGGGCCGTAGATATGCTGCTCCACTTTGCCTCCCCCGCCAGCCCGGTGGACTATCTGGAACTCCCGATCCCGACTCTCAAGGTGGGTTCGCTCGGAACTCACAATGCCCTAGGTCTGGCCAAGGCCAAAAAGGCGATTTTTTTTCTCGCCTCTACCTCCGAGGTCTACGGCGACCCGCTGGTAAAGCCGCAGACAGAAGACTACTGGGGCAATGTAAATCCCGTAGGGCCGCGAGGGGTCTACGACGAAGCCAAGCGCTTCGCCGAGGCGATGACCATGGCCTATCACCGATATCATGGTCTGAACACTCGCATTGTGCGGATCTTCAACACCTACGGCCCGCGGATGAGAATGAAGGATGGGCGGGTAGTTCCGAACTTCATTACCCAGGCTATGAAGGGAGAAGCCCTCACGGTTTATGGGAAGGGAACCCAGACCAGGAGCTTTCTTTACATTGACGATCTGATCCGGGGCATCCACCGGTTGCTGGAAACCGATTACCACCTTCCCGTAAATCTGGGCAACCCTCATGAGATCACGGTCTTGGATTTTGCCAAGAAGGTCCTCGGCCTTACGGGCTCGAAGAGCTCGATCGTGTATAAACCTCTACCCGAGGATGATCCGCAGGTGCGCCAGCCGGATATCTCCAGGGCTAGGGAGCTCTTAGGTTGGGAGCCTCAAGTCCAGCTGGAAGAGGGTTTAGCCAAGACCGTTCACTATTTTTCGCAGCGGTTGCGGGGTTGACTATATGAAGATCGTCGTAACCGGAGGGGCGGGATTTATCGGATCCCATATCGTCGATGCCTACATTGCCGCAGGCCACCAGGTTTTCATCATTGATGATCTCTCCGGCGGCGACAGACGGAATCTGAACCCGAAGGCCGACTTTCACCTCATGGATATCCTTGATCCGGCGTTGCCCGGATTGCTCGGCGAGATCTCTCCGGATGTCGTCAACCACCATGCCGCCCAGATGGATGTGCGCCGTTCCGTGGACGATCCTCAGTTCGACGCGCGCATCAATATTCTCGGCCTGATTCATCTGTTGGAAGGATGCAAGCGCTCGGGGGTTAAGAAGGTCCTTTACGCCTCGTCCGGGGGAGCGATCTACGGAGAGCAGGAGCTCTTGCCCACCCGCGAGGATCATCCCAAGTCCCCCCAAAGCCCGTATGGTATCAGCAAACTGACCGGAGAGTATTACCTGAGCTATTATCAAACGGCCTTCAATATTCCATCGGTAGCGTTGCGCTATGGCAATGTCTACGGGCCCAGACAGAGGGCTGACGGAGAGGCGGGGGTCATCGCTATTTTTATCCGTCATCTGCTCGCGGGAAAATCTCCGAAAATTAACGGTGATGGAAAACAAACCAGAGATTACGTGTACGTCGGGGATGTGGTTGTCGCCAACATTTTGGCGTTGGAGTCCGCTGCCACCGGCCCCATGAACATCGGCACCGGTCATGAGACGGATGTCGTCACCCTTTTTGAGCTGCTCGGGAAGGGGACGGGATCGAAGGCGGCCGCTGTCTATGGTCCCGCCAAGCTGGGAGAGCAAAGGCGGAGTTCGCTTGATATCTCGCGCGCCCGGGAGAGGATTGGATGGCGCCCGCAGACCGCGCTGAGCGAGGGCCTGGAGAAAACCATCGAATATTATCGGCGGTCCAAAGTTA
>MGRY01000223.1:12380-15096 GCA_001799045.1 Deltaproteobacteria bacterium RIFCSPLOWO2_02_56_12
ACTTGAGCATATCAGAAATTTCTCGATCATCGCCCATATCGACCACGGGAAATCAACGTTGGCGGACCGGCTTCTCGAATTTACCGGCACGCTGAGCGCGCGGGAACGGACAGATCAATTTCTCGACAGCATGGATTTGGAAAAGGAGCGTGGGATAACGATCAAGGCGAGCCCCGTGCGTTTGCTTTATCGCGCGAAGAACGGCGCCGAATATGCTTTGAATCTCATCGATACTCCGGGCCATGTGGATTTTACCTATGAGGTGTCGCGGAGCCTTGCGGCCTGCGAAGGGGCGCTGCTGGTGGTCGATGCGGTTCAGGGGGTCGAAGCGCAAACCGTGGCCAATGTCCATCTTGCCTTGGATCACCATCTCTTTATCCTTCCGGTAATAAACAAGATCGATCTGCCGAGCGCGGACCCCGCGCGCGTCAAGAAAGAAATTGAGGAAGTTATAGGGCTGGACGCCTCAGAGGCGATTTTGGCCAGCGCGAAGGAAGGTATCGGAACGGAAGAAATCCTTGAAGGCATTGTGAATTCCTTTCCCCCGCCACAGGGAAAGCCCGAGGATCCGTTGCGCGCCCTGATTTTTGACAGCTGGTTCGACCCATACCATGGGGCGGTCGTGATGATACGGATCTTTGACGGGGTCGTGCGCAAAGGCATGCGCATCCGGATGATGTCCACCGGTGAAGTCTTCGAGGTTACCCGGCTTGGGATCTTCTCGCCGGGACCGTTGGAGGTTGCGGAGTTGATGGCAGGGGACGTGGGTTTCTTGATGGCAGGGATCAAAGCTATCGGGGACACCCGTATTGGGGATACCATCACAACCGAGCAGGGACCGGCAACGCAGGCCCTGCCGGGCTTTAAGGCCATGAAACCGACGGTTTTTAGCGGCCTTTATCCTGCGGATGCGGGACAATATCAGTCCCTGAGAGAGGCCCTGGAGAAGCTGAGCCTGAATGATTCCTCCTTTACCTTCGAACCGGAGACCTCACAGGCACTGGGATTTGGCTTTCGCTGCGGGTTTTTGGGCTTGCTGCACCTTGATATTGTGCGCGAACGGCTTGAGCGGGAGTTCGGGTTGAGCCTGATCACCACTGCTCCAACCGTGGTTTACCGGGTCATCACACATGCGGGGAAGACCCTTAGTATCGACAACCCCGTGAAACTCCCGCCGGAATCTGATATTGATCAGATAGAAGAGCCGGTCATTTTGGCGGCCATGCATCTCCCGCAGGAATTCCTGGGAGGCATCCTTAAGCTCTGCGAGGAAAAAAGGGGGATCCAGAAAGAGATCCGCTACCTGGGACCCAAGAGGGTCATGGTGGCTTACGAACTGCCGCTGAACGAGGTGGTCGTGGATTTCTACGACCGGTTGAAATCCGTCAGCCGGGGGTATGCCTCGATGGACTACGAGGTGGCGGGATACCGCGCCTCGGATCTGGTAAAATTGGATATTCGCATTAATGGAGAGGCAGTGGATGCCATGTCCATGATCATCCACCGTGAAAAGGCGTATCAACGGGGGCGTGATCTTGCCCAGCGCATGCGCGAGTTGATTCCCCGGCAGCTTTTCGAGGTCGCGATCCAGGCGGCCGTGGGTAGCCGGGTTATTGCGCGCGAGAACGTAAAAGCGCTAAGAAAAAACGTGACGGCAAAGTGCTACGGAGGGGATATCACCCGAAAACGCAAGCTTTTGGAAAAACAGAAGGAGGGCAAGAAGCGGATGAAGCAGGTGGGGCGGGTCGAGATCCCTCAGGAGGCCTTCCTGGCCGCGTTGAAGGTTTAAAATCAAGACTGTGAAGAAAGGTTTCGTGTATGCCATCCAATAACGTGAAAGAGGATTCTGTTGCCGTGGCGGGAGCTGGTAAAAAAAGCAAATCGGCTTTTCGAGAATATGCCGAATCGATCGTTTTCGCGCTGCTCTTGGCGCTCTTCATCCGAAGCTTTATAGTTCAGGCATTTAAGATCCCATCGGGCTCCATGATCCCGACCCTTCAAGTCGGAGACCACATTCTGGTCAACAAGTTGAGTTATGGAATTCGCAATCCCTTTTGGGGGAGTTTTTTGGCTTACTTCAAAAAACCCCAGCGGGGGGATGTGGTTGTCTTTATATTTCCCGAGGACCGCACCAAGGATTTTATCAAGCGCGTGATCGGCGTCGAGGGAGATATGGTCGAGATAAGGGAGAAAAAAATCTATATCAACGGCAAGCCTCTGGAAGATCCTCACGCCCATTTTGAAGGCGATGCGCCGGAAAGAGGGACTTTCAACGTCAGGGACGAATACGGCCCCAGAGAGGTCCCGGCGCATCACATCTTCGTGATGGGCGATAATCGCGATAGAAGCTACGATAGCCGGTACTGGGGGTATGTCGACCTTGACGATGTCAAGGGTAGGGCCTTCTTGATTTACTGGTCATGGGACGGGACCGACCGCTGGGTGCGTTGGGAACGAATCGCCGACCTGATCTATTGATCTTTTCGAGCTTCCTACTGCACCAGATTGATAGCTATGACGAAGTAGATCAAAATGGTGAGCAGGTCCTGGATGACCGTAGCCAGGGGCCCGCTGCCAAAAGCGGGATCTTTGCCCAGGCGATGAAATATCCAGGGCAGAGCCATTGCCACGATGGTCGCGATAGAACAGGCTGCGAAAAGCGAGAGGGCCACCGCTAAGGCTATATCGACCCGGCGCCACAGCCAAAAAGCTACGG
>MGRY01000224.1:0-6437 GCA_001799045.1 Deltaproteobacteria bacterium RIFCSPLOWO2_02_56_12
CAAGATCGATGCAATAGCTCCCTCGGGGAACGCGCTCTCGGCTGCGGCCGATGGAGCAGTGCTTTAACCGAACCTTTTCGTCTCTACGTCCGCAGCCTAACTCGCGCTCCCCTCGGTCGCTCCGTAAAGCGAGGGGGCTCGCTGAGCAAGGCCAAAGCACCAGTCGTGCAGGTTCAAAGAGCCCACCGAACTATTGCTTTGGCCGCACGAGGTGAGCCCCCGAGCGACCCCTATTGCTTTCGGGGAGCGAGTCAGGTCCCCTCGCGACCCCATTGCTTTGGGCGCGCGAAGCAGGCTCCCGAGCGACCCTTTCTTGACCGGCCTGAGACAAGGCTTTCAACACCCTGTATCAGGGCAAGCGGTTCTCCGGACCCTTTTTCTGCTTATGCCCGCCTTGCCTGGAAATCGCCCCCTTCCGCTCTTTCAGAAGCTCCTCCAACTCCACCATAAACTCATTGATGTCCTTAAAAGAGCGATAGACGGAGGCGAAACGGACATAGGCCACCTGATCGATATCATGCAGCTCTCGCATCGCGGATTCGCCGATGAGGGAACTGGGCGCCTCTTTCTCTCCCCGTTCTTGCAGTCCCCGCTCGATCCGGTCTGCGATTGCTTCAATCGTATCGATGCTCACCGGCCGTTTTTCGCACGCGCGCTTGAGCCCGTTGACGATCTTCATGCGATCGTAACTCTCCCGGCGGCCATCCTTTTTGACCACCAGGGGCATCGTTTCTTCTACCCGCTCATAGGTAGTGAACCGGCGGCTGCATTTCAGACATTCGCGCCGGCGCCGCACCATATGGCCATCCTTGCTGAGCCGGGAATCAATAACGCGATTGTCAGCCTCGTGGCAGAAAGGGCACTTCATAACAAAAATTGAGGATCGAAGATCGAGGATGGAAGATCGCGATCCTCTATCCTCTATCCTCTATCCTCTCTTGTTTTCGTAGGCGGTGCGGATAGACCGGAAACTTTTTGCACAGCTCATGGACATCGCCGGCAACGGATTTAAGGACCTCTTCGTTCCCCACGTGGTTTAAGGCCCGCGAAATGAAACCGGCGATGGTTCCCATCTCTTTTTCCTTCATCCCGCGGGTCGTAACTGCCGGGGTGCCGATCCGGATCCCGCTGGTAACAAAGGGGGAGCGGGTTTCGAAGGGCACGGTGTTTCTATTAACGGTGATTCGCGCCTTATCCAGGGTCTCTTGCGCACCCTTACCGGTCAACTCGGACTTGCGCAGATCCACCAGCATCAGATGATTGTCCGTACCGCCCGAGATCAGCCCAAACCCCTTCTCCATGAGAGCGCCGGCCAGCGCCTTGGCATTGCGGACGATTTGCTGCTGATAGAGCTTGAATTCAGGAGTCAAGGCCTCCTTCAACGCCACTGCCTTGGCCGCGATGACGTGCATGAGGGGCCCTCCCTGGTTACCCGGGAACACCGAGGAGTTGAGCGTTTTGGCGAAGGCCGCGCGGCACATGATCATGCCGCCGCGCGGGCCGCGCAGCGTTTTGTGCGTTGTCGTGGTGACGAACTCGGCGTGCGGGATGGGAGAAGGGTGGATGCCCGCCGCCACCAGACCGGCGAAATGCGCGATGTCCACCATCACCACGGCGCCGACCTCGTCCGCAGCCTCGCGGAAAGGACGAAAATCGATCTCACGCGGATAAGCGCTGTAGCCCACGACGATCATCTTCGGCCGATGCTGGCGGGCCAGCGACGCCATGGCTTCGTAGTCGATCCGTTCGTCCGACTGCCGGACACCGTACGGCACCACTTTGAAGAACTTGCCGGAGAAATTCACCGGGCTGCCATGCGTGAGGTGCCCGCCGTGCGTGAGATCCATGCTGAGGATCGTGTCGCCCGGTGCCAGATGGGAAAAGTAGACGGCCATGTTGGCTTGTGAACCGGAATGGGGCTGAACGTTGACATGATCCGCGCCGAATAACTGTTTGGCGCGGGAAATGGCCAGTTCCTCCACCACATCGACATTCTCGCAACCCCCATAATACCGCTTCCCCGGATATCCCTCGGCGTATTTATTGGTCATGACCGAGCCCTGGGCCTCCAGCACCGCTTCGCTCACGACATTTTCCGAGGCGATCAGCTCCAGGTTATATTCCAGCCTCTCGGTCTCTTTCTGGATGGCCGAAAAAACCTCCGGATCTGTTTGCTTTAAAAAAGACATATTCAAAAACTCTTTTTCTCCTTAACTCTCCTCTTTGATGCGGGTGCCGAGTTCCTTCTCTACTTGAGCGATCTTATCCAAACGGCGCTGATGCCGGCCTCCCGCAAAGGGGGTCTGAAGCCAAACCTCCAGAATCTGCTCGGCCAGAGACTTCTCGGTCACCCCGCCTCCCAGAACCAGGATGTTGGAATCAGTGTGCTCCCGACTCATCCGGGCTACTTGAAGATCATGGACCAGGGCTGCCCGGATACCGGGAAACTTGTTGGCCAGTATGGACATGCCGATGCCGTTGGTGCATATGAGAATGCCCCGTTCCACTTCCCCCTTCGACACCCTAAGGGCCACCAGGCGACCGAAATCCGGATAGTCCACGGAGTCGTTCCCATTGGTGCCGACGTCTTCTACCTCTATTCCCTTGGCACGGAGGAGCTGGACCAGAAAGTCCTTAAGCTCCACTCCGCCGTGATCACTCCCGATGGCAATGGTCATAAATATAAAAAAAATCGCAGGAGCATGGCCCCATGCGCCACTCTGACTCCTGCGATTGATCTGCTGGCATGGCAGGTAAGCACCCTCACGGCATCAGCCGCGGGGACTTATCCTCTATTCTCCCTGATTCGAGAAAAACTTATCTGTGGCTATCGATATAGTTAATAACGTCCTGGACTGTCTTGATCTTCTCCGCATCCTCATCGGAGATCTCCATCTCGTACTCTTCTTCTAGGGCCATTACCAACTCCACAATATCCAAGGAGTCAGCCCCCAGATCCTCTATGAAAGAGGCCTCGGGGGTCACTTCGTCTTCGCTGACACCCAGTTGCTCGCAAACAATCTCTTTAACCCTGGCCTCTACAGATGATGCCATCGTTTTCACCTCCTACTTTTTCTTTTTCCTCACATCACATAAAGAGTCCGCCATTCACATTGATCACCTGGCCGGTTATGTAGCCTGCCCCCCGACCCACGAGAAAAGAGACCGCATCCGCCACATCCTCGCAGGTCCCAAAACGACCCAGGGGTATGGAATGCAGAAACTCTTCCTGAAGTTTGGCGGGGAGTTTAGCCGTCATTTCCGTATCAATAAAGCCCGGCGCCACCGCATTCACGGTTATCCCGCGTGAGGCCAATTCCCGTGCCATGGCCTTGGTGAAACCAATGATACCGGCCTTCGATGCGGCATAAGCGGATTGTCCCGCGTTCCCTATTTGCCCCACCACCGAGGTCATGTTCACAATCCGGCCATACCGCTCCCGGATCATGACCCGGCAAACGGCCTTAGTGCAATGAGCGGTTCCCCGGAGATTGACTCCAAGGACATGGTCCCAATCTTCGCCCTTAAGCCGCACCAACAGATTGTCGGACGTCACACCCGCGTTGTTGACTAGAATATCAATTTTTTTGTTCTGGTCAACGATTTTTTTCACCGCTTCTTCCACCTGACCCTCTTGGGCGATGTCAAAGGGACAAAGCCGGCCCCTACCCCCCTCCGCTAGAAGCTGTTGAAGCGTCGCCTCAGCTGCCGCCTGATTGCCCCGATAGTTGATTACGACCTCGGCCCCTAAGCGTCCGAGCCCCAGAACCACCGCCCTGCCAATCCCCCGGCTGCCGCCGGTCACTAGAGCGATCTGACCTTTTAAATCCAATGCTCGATCTAATTCCAAACGATTTTCTTCAGGTCCTGGGGTGATTCGATGTTACCCACCTCCACCCTTGGGCTGATCCGCTTAATGAGACCGCTCAGAACTCTTCCCGGTCCGATCTCCAGGGCATGGGTACAACCCATCTCTTCCAACCGCTTTACCGATTCCTCCCAGCGCACCGGACGCACCGCCTGTTCAACCAAAAGGGACTTGACTCTGCCGCAGTCCAGGTTGATCAAAGCTTCGGCATTGGTGATCACGCCAACGGAAAAGGGCCTTACGGGGACATCGGCTAATACCTTTTTCAGACCCTCAGCGGCGGGGAGCATCAGGGCACAATGAAAGGGGGCGCTCACAGGCAATTCGAGGACCCTCTTTGCTCCACCATCCCGCGCCATAGCCATGGCCCGAACCACTGCCGGTCGGGCGCCGGCAATGACAATCTGGCCGCCGCCGTTAAAGTTTGCCGGCGCTACCACCTCGCCCTGACCGGCCTCCTCGCAAATCCTCTGTACATCCTGGGACGTCAAGCCGAGCACTACCGCCATTAAACCTTCACCCGGAGGAACCGCTTCCTGCATCAATCTCCCTCGCTCCCGTACTACCTTGACCGCATCCCTAAAGGCAAGCGCTCCGACGCTGACCAAAGCGCTATACTCTCCCAGGCTGTGACCGGCAACGCACACCGGCTTTACAGAAGATTCCGACTCCAGCACGCGGAGCGCAGCAATCGATACTGTAAGGATGGCAGGCTGCGTATACTCGGTAAGCTTCAGTTCCGCTTCAGGACCGGAAAAACAGAGACGCCTTAAGGGCAACCCCAAAGCCTCTTCCGCCTCCATGAAGAGCTGCTTTGCGGCGTCAAACTGCTCATAGAGTTCTTTCCCCATCCCCACATACTGGGATCCTTGTCCGGGGAAAACAAAGGCGACCTTAGCCCTTTCCCCCACTTTTGCCCTCTCTTCCTTCCCCTTCGGCGGTGGGCTTTTCACCAAAGCTTTCGATCTTCGATCTTATCCGCTGCCAGATCTTGCGCGGGAGCTTTTCGCTCTTCTCTCCGCCTGCCTCGCCCAGTTCTCCCAGCACTTCTATAATGTGACGGTTGACGTCATGAGAGACTGCCTCTTTCGCCACGCGGATTGCATTCTTAATGGCCCTTGGGCCGGAGCCGCCGTGGGCGATGATCGCCACGCCATCCAACCCCAGCAGAGGGGCCCCGCCATACTCCGCATAATCCAGACGAGCATAAGCCTTGCGCAGAGACTTCCGACTCAGGAGATAACCAAGGCGACTCACGAGATTCCGTCGAAAGGCATCCTTCAGCACGCCCATAATGAAGCCCGCCACTCCTTCCATGGTTTTGAGCGTAATATTGCCGGTAAAGCCATCGCACACCACCACATCAACCTCCCCGCCAAAGATATCTCTGCCCTCGACATAACCGATATAATTCAAACAGGTCGAAGAAAGCTGTTCGCTCGCGGCCCGCGTCAGATCATTCCCCTTCCCTTCCTCTTCGCCGTTGCTCAGCAACCCCACACGGGGTTGGGGGATGCCGAGGACTCTCTCGGCATAGATCGAACCCATAAGACCGAACTGCACCAGATGGCGTGGTTTACAGTCGACATTGGCCCCGGCATCGATGATCACTGTCCCCTTCCCAGGCGTCGGGACCACAACCAAAATGGCCGGCCTCTCTACCCGGGGAAGGTTCCGCATGATAAGCATGCCTGTGGCCATCATGGCCCCCGAGTTCCCCGCGCTGACCACTGCTTGCACCGCGCCCCGCTTCATCAGCTCAAAGGCCACCTTCATGGAGGAATCTCTTTTTCTCAGCGCAGCGCTCGGGGACTCCTCCATCCCGATGGTCTCGGAGGCCGAGACTATTTCAAGGGATGGGGAGCCGGATGCGCAGCGGGCGAGGGCCTGTTCCACCACGGCCTTCTGCCCAACCAGCAAGACCTCAACTCCAAGCTCCTTGGCGGCCAACAATGCACCCTCGACAACAGCGCCAGGGGCACGGTCGCCCCCCATGGCATCGACGGCAATTTTCAGCATAGGCAAAAGAAAGGGCTTCAGCTCTCTTTGGCAGGCAGCACGGCCCTGCCGCGATAATGGCCACAACTGGAGCAAGCACGATGCGGGAAGACGGTCTCTCCACACTTCGGGCACTTGCTCCATTGAGGTATTGCCAGGGCGTCGTGGGATCTTCGCTGGTTCTTTTTTCTTTTGGATGTTCTTCTTTTAGGTACCGGCATCTTTTTTAATCCTACACTTTCCCTCCCCGCTTTGCGAATGACAGGAGGAGCGGCAACAAACAAAGGAAGGTTATTCGCCTAACTTTAAGGTGCGAAAAAAGGCCAGGCGCGGATCATCCGACGACGAGGCGCAGCGACAAGACTCCTCGTTGAGGTCCGCCCCACAGCCCACACACAGCCCGCGGCAGTCGTCCTCACACAACGGTCGCATCGGAAGGGCCAACAACAATTGCTCCCGGATATATCGGGAGAGATCGATCTCTTCCGCCGCATAGAAGCTCAGCCCCAGCTCGTCCCGGTTCAGCTCCCTGCTTTTGGCCGATCCAGGTTCGGGCGTCAAGATAAATTCG
>MGRY01000224.1:6482-13488 GCA_001799045.1 Deltaproteobacteria bacterium RIFCSPLOWO2_02_56_12
CAGACACCCTCGATGTCCCCCCCCAAAGAACCCCGAAAAAACAGCTCCTGGCCGGAGCGGTAATAGACAAGGTTCACATCAACAAACGCAGGAAAACGAAAATCTCCGACCTCGTCTTCACCACAGGTCAGGTTTAATTCTTCAATCCTTTCCGCAAATTTGATCTCTTTAGGGGATTCTGCGATGCTATCTACCGATATCTTCATGGCGCAACTCAGGGTGCCCCAAAAAATTCGTCCTAAGTATATTGATTTTCCCTCTATTGTCAAGATGAAAGACGGCGGGAGAAGGTAGAAAATTTCGATTTTTTAACCACTTCCGAAACACCCGGGACAAACTGGCCGGTTATTCTTGACAAAGAAAAGGGGACCAGTTACATGAGATAGTCTTATGGTAGAGGTTTCCCGCCTAACAAAATACTACGGCGACTTCTGCGCCATCCAGAATGTCTCTTTCACCGCCCAACGGGGAGAGATTCTCGGTCTCCTCGGCCCCAATGGGGCAGGGAAAACAACGACGATGCGGATCATAACCGGCTTCATGCCGTCCACCGAAGGAACTGTCAGCGTCGAAGGATTCGACGTCTTTAAGGAATCCCATGAGGTGCGCCGTCGCATAGGCTACCTGCCGGAAAATCCCCCGCTCTACAATGACCTGACAGTAAGCGCCTATCTAAAATTCGTGGGACGGATTAAGGGCGTCTCCAGAAAAGAGCTCTCGAGCGCCTTGAATGCGGTCCTGGAGAGGTGCTCGCTGACAGAGGTAGCCGATCGACTGGTGGGACGGCTCTCGAAAGGGTATCGTCAAAGGGTAGGACTGGCCCAGGCCCTGATTCATAGCCCGGCGGTTCTGATTCTCGATGAACCTACCTTGGGGTTGGACCCCAGGCAGATTATCGAGATCCGGAATTTGATTAGAGAACTCTCCGGCGATCGAACCGTTATACTCTCGACCCACATACTCCCCGAGGTTTCGCAGCTCTGCAACAAGGTGGTCATCATTAACGAAGGCAGAGTTGTGGTGGAGAAGAACCTGGAGGAGTTGACCCAAGGGGTAACTCTGGAGGAAGTCTTTCTCCGGTATATCGCCAAGGAAGGCGAAGAGGAAAAGGGCGGGGAAGAGATTTTGCTCCTATGAAAAACATCCTCACCATTGCGGCGAAAGAAATTCGTTCTTTTTTCGTCTCCCCGATCGCCTATGTGGTGCTGACGGGATTCCTGCTCCTGGGGGGGTGGTTCTTCTTCAACCTCCTCTTTCGGTTCAACTCTCTGCTCACTCTCTACTCCAGTTTTCAAAACCCTCAGGGCCTTCAAGGGCTCAACCTCAACGAGCATGTCGTTGCCCCGCTGCTCCACAATCTCACCATCGTTTTCGTAATCATGGTCCCGATAATCACCATGCGCAGCTTCGCCGAGGAAAAGAAAAACGGCACCTATGAGCTGCTCCTCACCTCCCCGCTTACGGTAACCGAGATCGTCCTGGGCAAATTCCTGGGCTCTCTCTTTTTCGTCTTTACCATGATCTTGCTAACCGGCATCTACCCCGCTATCCTCCTTTTCTACGGGAATCCCGAGCTGGGGATGCTGGCGTCAGGGTACTTGGGACTTTTTCTTCTCGCAGTCGTCTTTGTCTCGGTAGGACTGCTCACCTCATCGCTGACTGAGAATCAAATTGTGGCGGCAGTCACCTGCTTTGTCATCCTTTTACTGCTCTATGTCCTCTCCTGGCCGTCAGAGACTACTGCCACCCTGGGAGATGTCCTTAAATATCTTTCGGTCATCGAGCACTTCAGCGAAATGGTTAAAGGGCTGGTCGACACCAGGAACCTCGTCTATTTCCTGAGTCTAATCCTGTTGAGCCTTTTTCTCACCCATCGCTCGGTGGAGGCCTCTCGTTGGCGCTAGATGAGTAAGGTTCTACAGATCTCCGGCCTTGCGGGCGCTATCCTCACCCTTTTCGGCATAGTGGCCTTCTTTTTCACCCGCAACATCCTGGATCCTTACGTTCTCATCCACCTTGGGCTCGGTATCCTGGGTCTCCTGGCCTACCTCACGACCCAAGGGGGCACGCTGGTCGGCTCCATGCGTCTGCGCTCGACCCGCTACGGCCTGCATTCGGTCTCCTATTCGCTGCTCTTCGTAGGGATACTCATTCTGCTGAATTTCCTCAATACGCGCTATCACTACCGTTGGGATCTCACGGAGGCCAAGGTCTTCAGCCTGTCGCCGCAATCGACCAAGGTGCTGGGACAACTGAACCAGGACCTGCTGATTTATGGGTTTTTTGAAAGAGGAGAGAATTCCAGGATCGCAGACTTGATCAGGAGCTATACGTACCATTCTCCCAGAATTAAATTCTATGCCATCGATCCGGACCGCCGACCCGAGATGGCAAAGCAGTTCAAGATCCAACAGGTGAACACCCTCCACCTCATTTACGGCAAAGAGTCCACGAATCTCGCCGAGCCTACCGAAGAGGCCGTCACCAATGCCATTGTCAAACTCACTAAAGTGAGCAAGAAAAATGTCTACTTTCTGACAGGCCACGGGGAACCCGGCATGGACGACCGTCAAAATAGCCAGGGGTATGCCGGGGCCAAGGAGGCGCTGGAAAACGAAAACTACCAGGTCAAGGAGATCCTCCTTTCCACCCAAGAAAAAGTCCCGGCGGAGACCTCCCTGCTGATTATTGCCGGCCCGCAAAAACCTCTTTTAGAGCATGAAATCAGCGCGCTGGAAAACTACCTGAAAAGCGGCGGGAGACTCTTGGCCATGCTCCCTTCACCGGGAGGGGATAGCCTTAAAAACATCCTTAGCGAATGGGGAGTAGTGGTGGGGGATGATATCGTTGTAGATCAGGTCATCCGCCTCTTCGCCGGCGCCTCTCTCGGAGTCGAGCCGATCGCCGAAACCTACAGCCCTCTTCACCCGATCACGCGAGAGTTTAAGGAACGGACCATCTTTCCCCTGGTCCGCTCCATCGAGAGCGCCGACTCGCCCAAGGGGGGGTTGGAGGCAACCTCGCTGGCGAAGACCAGCCCGACCAGCTGGGCGGAAAAAGACCTGGATGGCGTGTTTAAGAGAGGAAAGGCCTCGCTTGGCCCCGAGGACAAAAAAGGACCGGTTTCGATCGCTGTTGCGGTAACGGCCAATTTGAAAAAACTCGGTCTCGATAGGGACGGCGATGCCAAGATCGTAGTGGTGGGAAGCGCCGGATTTGCCAACAACCGATTTATCAATATCTTTTTTAACCGGGATTTCTTTCTCAACGCCATCAACTGGCTTGCCGGGCAGGAGGAGATGATCTCTATCCGTCCCCGCTCCGTTCGCTCCTCACGGGTCCAGCTCACGGAGAGAGAAGGAACCACGGTCTTCTACCTCTCCTTCCTTATCCTGCCGGAGATCCTCCTCATCATCGGCCTCGCCGTATGGTGGAGGAGGAGATAAAAGGTGCGCCGCCGCAATACCTTCTTATTAGCCCTCGTCTTTATCCTTCTTGGCGCTTACGTCTACTTTTTCGAACTGCAAAAAGGGGCAAAGGAAAAAACTGAAAGACTCCTTAACTTCCGGGAAGAGGAAGTAGAGGGCATCATCCTCAATTACCCCCAGCAGGAGATTCGCCTGCGGAAAGAGGTTTTGGGAAGGTGGAAGATCACCCACCCCCTGGAGTCGGCAGCGGACGAATCCACGGTTAGCGCGATCCTTGCCGCGCTCAACACGGGCGAAGTCAGGAGGACTTTCGAGGGAAAACCGAGTGAAGCGGATCTCAAGAACTACGGGCTTGATAGACCGGAGGTTAAAGTTCTGATCACTCTGAGAAACGGAGTCGCTCTGCCGCCAATTTTCGTTGGCGCGAAGACGCCCGTGGGAAACTCGGCTTATATCAGGCGCGGCGCCGAACCCGGCGTTCTTCTAACCGACGCTTCCATCCGATCCAATCTGGAGAAGAAACTCAACGATTTAAGAAACAAAGAGATTCTCTCCGTTCCCCGCGATCAAGTTGCCAAGCTCCAGATCACCACCCCAAAGGAAACGCTGGTATTGGCCAAGGGAGAAAAGGATGAATGGAGGGTGGAAGCGCCAAAAAAAGGGGTGGCCAAACAACCGGTAGTCTCGGATTACCTCACGCTCCTTAGCCGCCTTAGGGCGAAGAGGTTTGCCGACGATGAGGCCAAAGATCTAAAGAAGTATGGCCTCGATTCCCCCGCTGTCAAAATCTCCGCCGCCGCCAAGGACGGGAAAATCGTGGAGACCCTTCTGGTGGGAAATAAAACCGGAATTGAGTACTACGCGGCGCGCGAGGGAAACCCCACCGTGTACACGATCGATGAATTCTCTTATAACGAGCTGAACAAGCAACTAACGGACTTTCTTGAACAAGAAAAGAAAGAGAGCCCGGCCCCCGGCAAAACAAAAAACTAAATCTCTCTCTTGAGTATCGACCTCCTTTCTGTTAACCATTTTTTATGGTTGAGCTATGAACTTCCCCGTTGAGCTAAAAGAAAAATGGGGCGGCAGGCGCTACAACTCCTTCAGTCACGTCCTCAAAGAGACCTTTCGCTGCCGGGTACATAAAATTAGCCTGAGGCTGGATTTCACCTGTCCCAATCGCGACGGCACGGTAGCCGTCGGGGGATGCACTTACTGCAACAACGCAAGCCACACACCCCAAGCATATCGTCCAGGAATGTCCGTCAGAGAACAGATGGAACAGGGAATGGAGGCAATGAGACAACGCCATAAGGCGGACAAATTCATCGCCTACTTCCAGAGTTATACCAACACCTATGGTCCGGTAAGCAAACTGGAGCGGCTCTATAGGGAGGCGCTGGATCTTCCAGGGGTGGTAGGTCTTTCCGTCGCCACCCGTCCCGATTGCGTGGCTAACGATGTGCTGGATCTTATAGCGGACATCTCCCGCAACACCTACGTTTGGCTGGAGTTGGGGTTAGAGTCGATGCATGACAAGACTCTCCAATGGGTGAATCGCGGGCATGGCCTGAGAGAGTTCTTGGACGCAGTCGAACGGAGCAAGACGCGCGGACTTCGTCTCTGCGCGCACTTGATCCTCGGTTTTCCTTACGAGCGCCGGGAAGAGATCCTACAAACCCCCCTCCTGCTCAACCGGCTGGGAATCGACGGGGTCAAACTCCATAATCTTCACGTCGTCAAGAACACAGTCCTCGAAAAAATATATCGTTCCGGCGCCTTCACCCTCCTTAGCCGGGAAGCGTACATCGCCCTGCTCGTGGATTTTCTCGAACTCCTCTCGGATAAAATGACCATCCACCGTCTCACCGGAGAGACCACTTCGGAGCTGACTGTGGCGCCGGATTGGACCCTGAACAAGATAGCTGCCCTGAACGCCATCCACAAAGAGCTCGAGGAGAGAAACAGCTGGCAGGGAAAAACATGCCGCAATGGATTCGTTAGCGAACCGCGGCCAATCGTGGCCGGCGAACAAAGAGGGATAGCGCCTTGAATGCCCATCTTGGTTTGATCCATTCCATTCTCCCCGCCGTCGTGGATCTACGGGTGACCATCCCCGGGAACCACCCCTCGACCCGCAACCTGGGATCGGAGCGGATGGGCTCCGGAACCATTGTCGATCCCGATGGATATATCCTCACCGTTCATTACGTGACTCTGGGAGCTGATTCGATCACGGTCACCCTAACTGACGGGGAACAGCTCCCGGGCGAGCTGGCGGCCCAGGACTTCGAAACGGGTCTCGCGCTGGTCAAGATCCCGGGTCAGAACTTCCCCTTCATGCGGCCAGCGCCGGCCGAGGGTCCGTCGCTGGGCCAAGCCGCCCTGATCGTCGCCAGCAGTGGAGAGGCAGGAAGGAGAGTGAGCGGTGGTTACGTTACCTCCACGGAGAGCTACGACGGTCACTGGGAGTATATGTTGGAGAAAACCATCCGACTCACGGCTTTTAACCCCGGCTTCGGGGGCGGCACCCTGGCGGATTTCAAGGGACAAATGATGGGCGTGGTTTCACTGAACCTGAATGAGATCGGAAAGTTCTCTCTCGCCATTCCGATCGGATGCTATCTGCAAAACGCGCAGGAGCTGAAGCAGTACGGACGGGCACGAAGCCGGCCGCTGCGGCCGTGGCTGGGTTTCTATCCCCAGCCCCTCGCAGGGCATATCGTGATTGCCGGGTTGGTGCCCGGGGGACCTGCCGAGAGGAGCGGCATTCGCGAAGGGGATATCATCCTCGGCGTCGAAAAAAAGGAGGTCCGCTCCCGTCCCGAGCTCTACCGTGAAATCTGGAAGAAGAAACCGGGAGAACGGATCTCCTTGCGCATTCTGAGAGAAGAGGAATCTCTCAACCTGGAAGTGGTGAGCGGAGACCGCTGGGATTTCTACCGCTCTTAATCGCCGCCGCCTTTTTTGCCCTTTTTCTTTTCTTCTTTTCCTACAACCTGGACGGCCTTAGCCGGCGTATACGTCTCTGGTTCGTATGTGATATAGACCTTGTCACCTTCCCGCAGCTCTCTCAGAGAGATCTTTTCTCTCGCTATCTTTTCGATATAAGTTTGATCATCGATCCCTACGACAGCCTCCCGCATCTTCCCTTTCCTCTCGTATTTAAAGGTGATCGTCCTCTGGCCGACGCTTGAGATCACTGCCTCGACGCCCTGAGTCTTTGCCTTCTTGGCTTTTTTCTCCTCCTGGGACCAAACGGTCTGGCCCGCTATCAGCAGAAAAAAGGCAACGAATAAAAAAATAATTCTTTTGCGCATGTGCCCCTCCTCTTGTTATGGTCTGAGACCTGATATTTTTCCGACCAACAAATAGATCCGAGTCTAGGTCTAAAGTCCTAGTTCTTAAACCATAACTGCAATGTCTTTGTCAAGGACCAGAGGATGTTTCTGAGAGGACCTGAGAGAATGTTTCCGCAGCAAAGCGGTTTCTCAGGCTTGTGGCAGGATGAACGACTAAGCCTCTGGAAAGGGGTATTTGTATGAACTGGACAGGGAAGAGAAAAGAGATGGGGAAAA
>MGRY01000225.1:0-1092 GCA_001799045.1 Deltaproteobacteria bacterium RIFCSPLOWO2_02_56_12
TGCCGCGCCGGAATAGACGATCGGCGCCCGTTTGATGCGCGGATAGCCGGGGGCGCCGGCCAGCGCATCGGCGAAGGCGGCCTTGATCTGAGCGGTCAACGGGTTGGATTGAGCCGAGGGATCGTCCATACGCTCGAAGACCGCTGCGGCCTTCACGTGTTTGAGCGCCTCCACGATCTGCGGTCCCGGAAACGGCCGATAGCAGGTAACGTGCAGCGACCCGACCTTGAGCTTCTCCCGCTCGCGCAGATAATCGACCGTAGCCGAGGCGGTCTCCAGGAGACTCCCCATGCCCACCAGCGCATATTCAGCATCTTGCAGACGATGGGGATCCGCCATCCGGTAACGCCGGCCGGTCAAATCGTAGAACCGCTCCATGACCTGTTGCACGATCGCCGGAAGCCGCTCGTAGAAATAGCGTTGCGCGATTTTACCTTTCATATAACTGTCTTGATTTTGCACCACGCCGCTCATGATGGGGTGCGTCGGATTCATAAGATTACGCAAGCGATGTTCGCTGTTGGGATCGCCCACGAACTCCTTCATCAGTTCGGGCTCGGGCAGCTGGAGGCTTTCGATGGTATGGGTAGTGAGAAAACCGTCTTGCACGTTGAAAAACGGCGTCTCTGATTCTTCAGCCGCCCGCCGGGCGACAAGCGCCAAGTCAGCCGCCTCCTGGGCGCTGCGGGCAAAAAGCATTCCCCAGCCGCAATCGGCGACCCCCATGACATCGTCATGGCCGGCGTGGATATTGAGCCCCTGAGAGGTAAGCGCACGCGCGCCGATGTGAAAGACTACCGGCAAGCGTTTGCCTGAGATCACGTACAACACCTCTTTCATCAGGATCAGCCCCTGCCCCGAAGTGAAATTTGCCACCCGCCCCCCGGCGAGCGCGAACCCTTCGCAGGCGCTGGCGGAGCTATGCTCCGATTCCGGCTCGATAAAGGCCAACGGCTCGCCCCAGAGGTTTCGTTGGCCGTTGGCCACCGCCATCTGATAGCCACCCCCCATATTGGTGGACGGCGTGATGGGATAAGCACAGGCGCCTTGACTGATGTGGATTTCTACCCACACTACGGCTTCCGAGCCATC
>MGRY01000225.1:1107-11360 GCA_001799045.1 Deltaproteobacteria bacterium RIFCSPLOWO2_02_56_12
TCGAGTTTTTGTTGTAAGGAAGATTTATCTTTCCCATGATTGAGAAGAATGGAAGATGTTAGTGGCAAAAGTGGGAATCGTTATCAAGAACTTGTCGATTGCAGGCTGGAATGCTTTGGCCGCATTCCATTGAATAATTTAAACCCCTCGAACCATAGGATGCTGAGTACGCCTGCGGCTAGGCAGATCACCAGGTCAACGGCATGCAGCGTAGAAAAACGGAACATATCTTTCAAGAAAGGAATGTAGAACACCAAGCCGAGAAAGAGCAGCGCGCCTCCTACCACCCACCACAGCGCCCGGTTCGGCGCGTCTAGAGTTGCCAGGATCGTTCTTGACCATGAGCGGTTGGTAAGAATCAGCCCCAGATTGGCGATGATGAGGGTGCCAAAGGTCAGGGCACGCGCATCCATCTCATCTTGTCCACGATAAAGCGCGACGATATAGACAACCGCGACGATGAACAATACACCCATCCCTTGCATCACGCTCAGCCCCACGGTGCGCCTGTCGAACAGAGGCTCTTTCGGATTGCGCGGCGGACGCCTCATCACATCCCTTTCTTCGGGCTCCGCCTCGAAGACAACGGAGCAGGCCGGGTCAATAATCAATTCGAGAAAGGCAATGTGCACCGGGAAAAGTACCAGCGGCCATCGCAGCAACACGGGAAGCAGCGAGAGACCGGCGATTGGAACGTGGATGGCAAAGATATAAGCCAAAGCCTTCTTGAGATTATCGAAGATCCGTCTGCCCAGTTTTACAGCCTGCACGATCGACGAGAAATCGTCGTCAAGCAGTACCAGCGCCGAGGCCTCGCGCGCCACATCCGTGCCCCTGGCTCCCATGGCTATACCGATGTGGGCCGCCTTCAAGGCGGGCGCGTCGTTCACGCCATCGCCCGTCATGGCCACGATTTCACCGTTGGCCTTCAATGCATTCACCAGGCGCAGCTTCTGTTCCGGCACGACCCGAGCGAAAATATTTACCGTCTGAATACGCCGTTGCAGTTCCGCATCGTCCATCCGGTCCAGTTCGGCCCCCGTGATATACTCGTCCGCAGAGGCGAGGCCTATCTGTCGAGCAATGTTCTGCGCCGTGACCGGATAATCCCCGGTTATCATCACCACCCTTATGCTCGCGCCGTAACACTCCTTGACGGCGCCTGCGACGGTAGGCCGCACCGGATCGGCAAACCCCATAAGTCCCAAGAACTCGAAGTCGAAATCGTGCTGGTCGCCGGGCAAACTGGGCTGTCTAAAAGTCGCCCGCGCCACGCCCAGTATCCGTAGACCTTCGTCCGCCATCGAATAAATAGCTCCGGCCAATGCCTGCATCTCGTCCTCATCCAGATGGCACAGGTCAGCAATGGCTTCGGGCGCGCCTTTGGCGGCGATCACGAACTCGCCACCGCCGGGCGATTCCCAAACGTGTGCGAGGGAGAGCATGGTCTGAGATAAGGGGTATTCACGCACCAGATTCCAATCGTCGTGGAGATGGTCGGTGCCGCAAAGGTGACGACCCCCAAGCCGCCTTAGCGCTTTTTCCATCGGGTCGAAAGGTTCCCTTTGGCTTGCCAGAATGGCGAACTCCACAAGCTCATGGAAGCTTTCCGGGAGCGGCTCTGGCGTATCCTTTGCGAGATCATAGAACTCGCCTTGGGCAAAAATCTTGCGCACCGACATCCTGTTGAAGGTCAGTGTCCCGGTCTTGTCCACGCACAGGACGGTGGTTGAACCCAGGGCTTCGACGGCCGGGACACGACGGGTGAGGACTTGTCTTTGCGAGATGCGCCACGCGCCCAGGGCCAGGAAGACGGTCAAGACCACGGGAAATTCCTCCGGCAACATCGCCATGGCCAGGGCAATGCCGGCCAGAAGGGCATCGAGCCAGTGACCTCTTGTGAGACCATATAAGACCACGACCAAGAGGGAGAGGAATAACCCCAAAAGGGCAAGATTACGCACCCACCTTCCGGTCTCTTTCTGCAACA
This sequence comes from Deltaproteobacteria bacterium RIFCSPLOWO2_02_56_12, assembly GCA_001799045.1. Classification (GTDB taxonomy): domain Bacteria; phylum Desulfobacterota; class Binatia; order UBA9968; family UBA9968; genus UBA9968. The sequence goes on from MGRY01000225.1 coordinate 3,098, forward strand.
AGGTCTCCTCTGTTTCCACCGTTTGCAGCGCCTTGCCGATCTTGCCGATTTCAGTTTTCATGCCGGTTGCATGCACCCGGCCCATGCCGTGCCCCCGAATCACAAGGGTTGCGGAAAAAACAAATGGTAAATCATCGCCGCCGGGACGGCGCAAAGCCATAGCCCCATCCCAGACGACCTTACGCACGGGCGCCGATTCGCCGGTCAACAAAGACTCATCCACGGAGAGATTGACGCCCGACAAGAGCATGGCGTCGGCCGGGACACGATCGCCTTCGGTCAGGATCACAATGTCGCCGCGGACCACATCGCGGCCCGCGATGCGCTTTTCCTGACCATCCCGAATCACCAGGGCGCGTGGACTGGACAAGTCCCGCAACGCCTCGAGGGCGCGCTCCGTTTTGCGTTCTTGATAAAAAGTGATGCCCATAACCACAATAACAAACCCAAGCAGCATCAATGCCTCTCGCACATCGCCCAATAAGAGATAAATGACTCCGCCGCCGACCAGGAGCAGGAACATGGGCTGCCGCACGAGTTCAAAGGCAATGGCAACAATGCTGCGCCGCTTTGTTGAGGGAATTTCGTTATAACCCTCTTCCCTCAGCCTCTCGGCCGCCTCTTGTTCCGTAAGGCCGGAGAAGTTAGAGATGTCCAACCATGAAACCATCGCTCACCTTTCTTCCGCTGGCGTCCCCGATTTTACTCAAAATAGGCTTTTAGAACATACTGCTGGATCATTCTGTGGGTATTGAAGAACGAGCCATTTAGCGCGATCGAGTGGAGCATGACGTCGATGAAACGATCCCGGTTATGATAAAATAAGGGAATGATGACCTGCTCTAATTTGTCGTAGAGGGAGGAGGCATCTTTGGACCGGTTGCCGGCTTCCTCTGTTCCTCTTTCATTTTCTCCGATGGACCACCCGGTCACCCCCTCAATACATCCTTCGATCCACCACCCATCCAGGACGCTCAGACTCGGGACGCCGTTAAGAGCCGCTTTCATCCCGCTTGTCCCCGAAGCCTCAAGGGGCGGCTGGGGTGTGTTCAGCCATACGTCAACGCCTGCCGTGATCATCTTTCCCAGCTCCAAGTCGTAATTCTCAAGGTAAACCATCTTGATATTTTTCGCGAGCGCGTCCTTGATCCGAAAAATCCGCTGGATGAGTTCCTTGCCTGCTTGATCTTGAGGGTGCGCCTTGCCGGCGTAAACCAGTTGAAACGGACCGGCTTTCGATGCAATGCTTTTGAGCCTCTCGGGATCCGTGAAGAGAAGATCCGCCCGCTTATAGGTCGCCATGCGCCGGGCAAAACCAATGGTCAGAACATTCAGATCCATCCCCACATTGGTCTCGCGGTTCAAATACTGCAACAGCCGTTTTTTCACCTGATTGTGGGCCTTCCACACTTCCTCCTTCGGAATGCTCAGAGCGTAGCGGAGGCTGAAGTTGTCCAGTCTCCAACCTCGGATATGGCGATCGTAGAGTTCGTGAAAAGGTTCGGCCACCCAGGTGGCCGCGTGGACTCCGTTAGTAATCGCATCAATCAAATAACCGGCAAACATCAATCTGGCAACTTCGCTGTGTTTTTTAGCGACGCCGTTGATGAAGTGACTCAAATTAAAACCCAGGAACGTCATGTCAAGAACGTCGCCGCAAAAAACCAAATCTTTGATGTCAGACATTGCCTGGTATTCACCCAGAACGCGCTCGGCCAACTCCTTCGGAAACTGATCGCGCGCTGCTGGAACAGGGGTATGCGTGGTGAAGACGCATTTCCTCCTCACCGCTTCGACATCGTCGTGCGTGATCGGTCGTCCGCCGTTCTTGCCAGCCTCTTCATCCAATAGTTCCAGAACCAGGAGGCTGGCATGGCCATCGTTCATATGAAAGCGCTCGATCTCGTGATAGCCAAGGGCGCGGAGCATTCTGACTCCCCCGATTCCGAGGATCGCCTCCTGACAGAGTCGGTAACGCTGATCCCCTCCATAGAGAGAGTGGGTCAGCGTTCTGTCCCCTTCGGAATTTTCGGGAAGATCCGAGTCCAAAAAATAGACCGGCACTTTGAAGCCGCCCGAATCACTGACTTCGTATTTCCAGGAACGGATGTGAACGCTTCTCCCTTCTAGAGCAACAGCAGCCCGCTGCGGCATCTCTTCCAAAAAGTCGTCCACAACCCACTCCACCGGTTCCTCTCTCTGCCACCCGCTCGCATCGAGCGTCTGGTAAAAATATCCCTTCCTGTAAAGGAGGGTCACCGCAACCATGGGAACTTTGAGATCTACAGCGGAGCGAATCGTGTCCCCCGCCAGTACGCCCAGACCGCCAGCGTACGTGGGTATCTCTGCGTCAACCGCGATCTCCATCGAGAAATAGGCAATGATTCTCTGGTTATTCACTCGGTTTTTGCTTGGGTCGTCCAGGGGTCCAGGCAAGCCTCCGCCTGCGATGAGTCTCACTTGACGGCAAAAGCTCTTGCCTACTCCTTTTTCTCCTCGAGGCCTTCGAGTTCTCGGCCCCCTGCCTGTCTCTTTTTCTCTTTGGCGCTATCGATGCTTCTCACCTTGAGAATGGCCTGCAACTCAGGTCTCTCCACGACCTCCTTCTCAAGGAGCAGTTTGGCCAACTCTTCGAGCGCTGAGCGATGCGAGCCAAGGATCTCTCTGGCCTTGGCATGCGCTTGTGCAATGATCTTCTTGACCTCCTCGTCAATGAGACGAGCGGTCTCCTCACTGTACTCCTTGGGCGCGTGTGTGGGAATAGGCAAGAAAAGGGGGGTCCTCGGCCCCTCGAGAGAAACGAGGCCTAACTTCTCGCTCATACCGAATTGGGTAACCATGGTCCTGGCTATCTCTGTGGCCCTCTGAAGATCGTTTTGCGCACCGCTCGAGACATCCCCGAAAACCATCTCTTCGGCGACCCGGCCACCTAAAAGGACAGAGACTCGGCCGAGCAGCTCAGAGCGGGTCATGAGATAACGATCTTCTGTGGGAAGCTGCTGGGTATAGCCCAAGGCCGCCATGCCCCGTGGGATAATTGAGATCTTCGATACCGGGTCCGCGCCGGGGACCAGCTCCGCCACCAAGGCATGGCCGGACTCGTGATAGGCAACCGTCTTCTTTTCCTGTGCGCTCATCACGCGGCTCTTTTTTTGCAGCCCGGCGATCACCCGTTCTATGGCTTCATCGAAGTCCGTCATCTCGACGGCGTCCTTGCCTTGGCGCGCGGCCAAAAGGGCGGCCTCATTGACGATATTGGCCAGGTCCGCGCCGACAAAACCCGGCGTCTTGGCCGCCAACACGCTGAGATCCACGGTAGGTGAAAGTTTAATTTTCTTGGCATGCAGTCGCAGGATCTTCTCCCGCCCCTTGATGTCGGGACGATCAACCAAAACCTGCCGGTCAAATCTCCCCGGACGCAATAGCGCAGGATCCAGTATCTCCGGCCGGTTGGTGGCGGCCATAATGATCACACCTTGATTCGGATTGAACCCATCCATCTCCGCCAGAAGCTGATTGAGCGTCTGCTCACGCTCGTCATGACTGGTCAGCACGCTCATTCCCCTCGCCTTCCCCAATGCATCCAACTCGTCGATGAAAATGATGCTGGGGGCATGCTCCACCGCCTGGGCAAAGAGATCCCTGACTCGCGCCGCCCCTACCCCGACGAACATTTCGACAAAGTCTGAACCCGAAATGCTAAAAAAAGCGACTCCAGCCTCTCCGGCCACCGCCCGGGCAAGCAGGGTTTTCCCCGTGCCCGGCGGACCAAGCAGGAGCACACCCTTGGGGATGTGCCCTCCCAATCTCTGGTATTTTTCAGGATGCTTAAGGAACTCCACCACTTCGACCAACTCATCTTTCGCCTCGTCAATGCCCTCGACGTCTGCAAAAGTGACCCCGGTCTTTTTTTCTATATAAACCTTGGCGCGGCTCTTCCCGACCTGCATCATGCTGCCGCCGGAGCCCATTCTCTTGAACAGGTAGTTCCACAAAAAGAGGAAAAGGACTACCGGAACCACCCAAGATAAAACGGTAGGAAGCCAATTGGCGGAGACTTCGCCGCGAAAGGAAATTCCAGCTTCCTCAAGCTCGGCGGTCAGGTCAGGATCCGAGACTTTCACCGTGACAAAGGGATACGCTTTCTTCGCGTCCTTCGGATCCTGGCCTAGCTCTTTCAGTTTCTCGGGAGGAAAGATCTCCGGGAGCGCCTCGCTCTTGAGGTTCCCTCGAATGGTTGCTTCGCCAATCACCAGATCAGCGACCAGCCCCTTTTTTACCAACGCTTTAAACTGGCTATAGTTCAGACTCTCAACATGAGGGCTCTGGAGGAAATTCTGGATGATGAGAATAAGAATTAAAGCCGCTACGAAGTACCAGATGGAAAACTCCTGCTGCCTTTTCTCCATGAAGCTTCTCCTCTCCCCCGCGAGCCCCTTTTAGTCGCCAAACTGCCGGGGCGCTCTCCTCGAACTCTTCACGGCCCCCTCGACTCCCCTCGGGTTATCTCCTCTCCTCCCTCTGATACTTCGCCAAAAAACGCTCAATTAAAGAACCCACCCGACTGCGTGAGGCCTCCCCCAAGATCCCCTCCAACTCCCCCTTATCCAGCCACACCCCACCACAGGCCTGACAGCGATCTAAAAAAAATCCTATAAAGGTATAGCTTTCCAACTTTCCCAAACACTTCGGACAGATCAGCTCCTGGTCTCCCTTCCCACCCCCTTCAACCTTCCTTAACACCGCCTTCAGCTTCTCGATCAACTCCCGGTCCTTCGCGGCAAAATAGATGTCCTCCTTCGCGCGCTCTACCAGCCTCATCTTTTCCCCAAAACGGTCCTTCTCGTTTTCCATAACCGTCTCTCCGACAAACCTTTCGTTTCAGTGTTAAGGCAAACGCACATTTCATGCCAAGAAAGAGGCAAAGGAAGTTTAGAAAAAATTCCATCTTTTAGATAATCTCTATTTTTTCCTCACCACCGATTTTCACAACCTATTCCCATGAATGCGAAAAAGCGGCGGGGCCAAATCGCAAAGGTGCGAAACCCGCTCACCGCCCATGAAAATTTTGCTGCGTTTATAAGTGCCGTATAGAGGCATGTTTTTTGCTCTCTATTAGAAATGCCGTCGAAGCCGCTAGGCGCAAAAAACATCGGCGGCACTATAAACAGGGAGAGACACGCTATGAAAGTGGCAGATATGATGACGGAAAATCCTTCGACCATTGAGCCCAATGACACGATAGGGCAGGCCGACGAGATCATGAATCAGGAAGACATCCGGCAACTGCCCGTGGTCGAGGGGACTGAACTTGTAGGGATCATTACCGACCGGGACATCCGCTCTTTTCTCAGCGGCCGGCTCTTTGGCACACCGGAGGAAAGGGAAAAGGCGATGAACACAAAAGTTGCAACTGTAATGACCAGCAAACCTGTCTCCCTTTCTCCGGACGACGAACTGCGTGACGCGTTAGAGCTTTTGATCGAGGAGAAGGTGGGCGGAATCCCCGTGGTAGACGAGGAAGAACGGTTGGTGGGGATTATTACCTATGTGGATATGCTGCGCCATTTTCTCGAGCGCTGGCAGGGAGAATGAGCTGATAACATTGAGGAGGGACGGCACATGGCGCCGGAAAGAATTGCGACAGTTAGAGAGATCATGATGAAGGGACCGGTCACCTTGGAGTGCGACGATATCCTGGATGTTGCCGACGATGTCATGGAGCTCGGCCGCGTACGCCACCTTCCGGTCCAGGAGAACGGACGGGTGGTGGGAGTATTGAGCCAACGCGACCTTTTCCACTCCGCCCTGGTCAAGGTCCTGGGTTTCAAGCACAGAGAGCAAAAGGATTTGATGAGGACCATCCGGGTCAGGGATGTGATGAGCCACCCCGTGATTACCATTCTCCCTAACGAATCAGTCAAGAACGCAGCCCGCCTGATGATGGAAAAGCAGATCGGCTGTCTACCGGTGGTGGAGGGGGAGAACCTTGTCGGTTTGGTCACGGAAACGGACATCCTGCGTTATTTCGTGGAGCATTGAGGAGATCGAGCGATGTTCGCTCGGACTTTAATCTCGGCCTTTCTGATAAAGTTCAGCAAGCACCTGGCGCTTCTCGCCTGCCTGCTTATCCTAGGGCGGGCATCGGGCAGTTATCAGGTTAGCCAGATCTTGATCCTGGGTTTGATAGTTGCCTCGTCTCTACTCCATTCCGTGGGGCGAGTTCTTCAGGATCGCCTTTCACGTAAGGCCGTGCTGCAGGGTGGGCGTACGTGATCTTAGAACTCCTCAAGCCGGAAAAAATCGTCATCGGTCTCAAAGGCGAACTTCCCCAGGTCTTGGATAGGCTATTCAACCGCTCCTCTTTTCCGGACCGGGTTGAAGAATTTCGCTCCGCACTGGTTAAAGGAAACAGTAACCCGTACAGCTACATCGGCAATGATATCGCGGTCCCTCATGTCCGCCTGGAAGGTCTCAGCCGTCCGGAAATGATCCTGGGCCTTTCCCGCGCCGGGATGCGCCTGAACGGCAATGTCGTCAAGATCCTCCTGTTCTTCGCCACTCCTGCCGAGCAGACCGAGGAACACCTTCAGCTCTTACAGCGGCTCACTTCGCTGCTGCCGGCGATCAAAGACGAGCTTCTCGCACAACGGGATACTACGAGCGCGCTGAAGATCATCGCTAAAGGGGAGCAGCAGGCGGGAAAAGCCACCTACTTCAATCTTACGCAGGAGCAGGTCGCCTATGAGCTCCAAACAGATCTGGAACAGGGACTGACAATGGCGGAGGCCCAGCACCGCCTTGATCACTACGGGCCTAACATACTCAAGAGAGCCCGGAGGACACCCTGGTATCTCAAGCTGTTAAGGAACTTCTTTAGCTTCTTCGCAATACTCCTCTGGATCGCGGCCATCCTTTGCTTCGTCCCCGGCGTGGATATGCCCCAACTGGGCCTGGCGGTCTTGACCGTGATCTTCGTAAACGGTCTTTTTGCCTTCTTGCAGGAGCAGAGATCCGACCGGGCCCTTGAGATGCTCCAGAAGCTGATCGCGCAAACATGCCGCGTGGTACGCGAGGGACATACCCGCGAGATCGATGCCGGAACTCTGGTTCCCGGGGACCTCGTCCTACTCGAAGAAGGCGATCTCGTGCCGGCGGATGCCCGACTGATTGAAGCCTACGAGGTTGAGGTCGACAATTCCTCTCTCACCGGAGAATCGAATCCGGCGCGACGCTATAAGTCCGATCAGCCCATCCTGATCCCCGGCAAGTTTCTCTGGATCGAGCTGCCCAACATCGTTTTTGCAGCCACGGCCCTCTTAAGGGGTCATGCCCGGGCGGTGGTTTTCGGCACCGGAATGCACTCAGAGATCGGTAAAATCGCCGGTCTGACCCAGGCGATCCGGGCCGAGGAGAGCCCGCTCCAGAAACAGTTACATGCCACCGTCCGGTCCATTGCCGGACTAGCCGGCGGCCTGGGCCTGCTCTTTCTCCTTCTGGGCTGGCTGGTGGCCGGTCTTTCTTTCGTCGAGGCCTTGGTCTTTTTTATCGGGCTGTTTGTCGCCAATGTACCTGAGGGTCTGCTTCCCACCGTCACCCTCTCCCTGGCAATGGGGGTAACCCGGATGGCCAAAAGACATGCCCTGGTAAAAAATCTCCCGGCTGTCGAAACTCTGGGCTGCACCACAGTCATCTGCTGTGACAAAACCGGAACTTTGACTCAGAACCTGATGATGGTCCAGCGGCTCTACGTAGACGGACGGCTAGTGGAGGTTTCCGGCATCGGTTATCAGCCGCGCGGGGAATTCTCCGTGGATGGCCGCGCGCTTTCGCTTGACGAGATCTCGCGTTGGGTTTCCTTGCGGCGTCTCCTGGAATGCTCCTTTATTTGCAACAACGCCCATCTGGAAAAGAGCGGCTCCGACTACAGGGTCTTGGGTGACCCTACCGAGGGGGCCCTCGTCTGTCTGGCCGGGAAGGCCGGTCTCCGTGGATCCCACCAGCGCCTCCACGTGAACCCCTTCGAGTCCGTACGTAAGAGGATGAGCGTTGTGATCAAGCTCGAGGGACAAAATAGGAAGACCGTCTATGTCAAGGGGGCGCCCCTGGAAACGCTCCAGCGCTGCGACCGCATTCTCCGGCACGGAGAGGTGCGTTCTCTTGACGACCCCGAGCGTAAGCGCATTGTCGAAGAGAACGATGCTATGGCCGGCCGCGGTCTCCGGGTGCTGGCCCTGGCCTATCGGGACGATCCGGAATTACA
>MGRY01000226.1 GCA_001799045.1 Deltaproteobacteria bacterium RIFCSPLOWO2_02_56_12
CGATCAGGCTCCCCGCGTTGCGTCATCTGATCAAGAGGTGGAGGAATTTTTTAAAGACTATTGGCGCAGGCCCATACCCCTTCAAGGGACGCCACCACCCGGCTTCACGGAAAAAGAGGCCTCGCTCAGGCCCGAGGCTTGCGGCAGCTGCCATCCCCGGCAGTATGCGGACTGGAAGGAGAGCCTCCACAGCAGGGCGATGGGGCCAGGACCCTGGGGACAGATTATCGATCTCACCCAAACCAGCCCTGACGAGGCGAGTTTGTGCATGATCTGCCATGCGCCTTTGAGCGAGCAATCCGCTCTTCTCGCCAAGACAACGGAGCGTAATGAAACAGCCTACGAGAAAAATGCCCACTTCGACTCTGAGTTGCAATTGCAGGGAATTACCTGCGCCGCTTGCCACGTGCGGCAGCATCGACGCTTTGGTCCGCCCAAAGGCGAAGAAAGCTCTGCTCCCAAATATCCGGCTGGCACGCCTGACCACGCGGGCGTTCAGCGCACGCCCTACTTCGAGAAGGCAGAATTCTGTAAAGGCTGTCACCAGTTCGATCCGGAAAATTCCCTGCTGGTCAACGGCAAGCCGTTACAGGATACCTTTAGGGAGTGGCAAAACAGCATTTGGGGAAAAGGAGAGGCGAGCTGCCAGGAGTGCCATATGCCCCAGAGGCGCCATCTCTGGAAGGGAATCCACGACCGTGAGTGGGTAAAGGGCGGAGTCCGGATCGAGGCTCAGATTCAGACAGAGTCCTCCAGGCCAGGGGATGCCCTGGAGCTGACGCTGGAGGTAGTCAATGCGGCCGTGGGCCACAAATTCCCCACTTATACAACCCCGAAGATTTTCGTCCGTGCGGCACTCCTGGATGGGAGCGGAAAAACGTTGCCCGGAACAGAGCAGGAGAAAATTATCGGCTGGGACGCCCGCTTCGAGGATGGCAAGTGGAAGGAGTATTTCGACACGCGCATCCCGCCGGGCGGGCAATTGCAGGAAACTTTTCGCTGGAAGCTGCCGCCTGAGGTGAAGAAGATCAGGGCATGGGTCGAAGTCCACCCTGACCATTTTTACCATGTCCACTTCTACCCTGCCTTCCTAAAAAACCAGGAGTTAAGTTCACAGGCCAGAAAGCTGATAGAAAAGGCCCTCCAGGATTCCGGCCGCTCCGCCTACACCCTGTTTGACAAGATCCTGCTGTTACCCGAATCCTAAGGGCTCAAAGCCGCGCCCTTTCGGGAACCCTGAAGAGGCCAAGACCGTTTTATTAATTGGACAGCGGGCTTCCTCTTCGTTAAAATGGCCGCGTGGTGCGCGAGGGAAGAGCTCAGCCGGAAGGGAGAGAGGCATTTCTCCAGGAGCTCATGACGTACATGGACCATCTCTACAGGATGGCCTTTCACCTGGCAAAGGAAAGGGACGAGGCCCAAGATATCGTTCAAGAGACCTGCGTTCGGGCGCTCGCCGCCTACGAGCAGTTCACTCCCGGAACCAACATGAAGGCGTGGTTGACCAAGATCCTGTACAATTTTTTTTTCGACCATTTCCACCAGAAGAAGAGGTGGATTTCGGTGGAAGACCGAACCGGCGAAGGGGACGAGGGGTCAGATTACTGGGACAGAGTGCCCGCGCAAAATCCCGGGCCGGAAAGCCATATTTTACTCAAGGAGCGAAGCGCCAAAATTACCGACGCCTTAAGAAAGATCCCCGGGGAATTCCGCGCGCCTATTCTCCTGGTGGACATGGGAGACTTTTCTTACGCGGAGGCGGCCGAGATACTTTCCTGTCCTGTCGGCACGGTCCGTTCCCGGCTCTCGCGCGGGAGAAGGCTCCTGGCCAACCATCTCAAGGGATACATCGGCGCCCCTGAGAAGGGAGCCGCAGAAAAATGAACTGCGAAGAAGCACAGGAGCTGATCACCGCCCTGATCGACGATGAGCTGTCAGAGCGGGAGAGCGCCTCTATAAAAAGCCATCTCGAGCAGTGTGTGCGGTGCCAGGCTATGCACCAGCAGGAGCGGGCTTTGAAAGCGGAAGTCCGCATGGCCGCCGCCAGCGTCACCGCGCCGGCCGATCTCAGGAAAAAAATCCTCTTGGGCCTGGGGAGCGTGCCTGAGCAGGGCGGAATTCCCAAAGAACGGGAGGGACCAGGCTGGTTATCCCAACTGGCTTTGCGGCCTGTTTTTGTTTTCGCGCTCCTCCTTCTCTTGCTCCTCCCTGCGGTCTACTTAATGCGGCCGAAGGAGCTATCCATCCCGCTATTCGCGCTGGAAAGCCATCAAAAAATCGTGGAGCGATCTCTTGCATATGTAGCGGAGGAAAACGAGGAAAAGCTTAAAGCGGAGCTGCTCCGGTCGGTTGAGGGACGCTTCGCCCCTATGGGATATGACCTGTCGATGATGGGTCTTCGGCCAGTCGGGGGGACAGTACAGGAGATTAGCGGTCGAAAAATCCTGGTGACCCTCTATGAAGGGACAGCCCCCTCCCTCACCTGTTACACTTTCCTCGGTACGGAAGGGGACGTCCCAAAAGAAGCCGCTCTCTTTACCGATCCGGAAAAAAGAATCGATTTCTATACCTTCTCTCGCGGCGGAGTGAACGGCGTCATGCACCGCGAAGGCAAGGTGATCTGCATCCTGGTTTCCAAGCTTCCCATGCCAGAGCTCCTCGCCTTAGCGCGCTCTAAGGCTCAACCAACCCCCCCCCCACTTTAGGGCTTGACAAGTGATGGGGCTTTTACTAGAAATAACAGCAATAAAAAATGCCTCTCTTTGGCCAATTTCCCCCGATTGGCGCATTGGAAAAAAGAGGGGTAAATACAAATCAAGGATAGGGGTAAAGAAAAGGAGAGTAGTTATGAGAAGCAAGTGGTTTCTGTGGGTGGTAGCGGTCCTGATAGGGAGCGCTTTGGCCTTTGCTCCTATGACCTTCGCTGCGGAGAAGAAGGCAGAGAAGAAGGCTGCTGAGCCAGCTGCTCCAGCAAAGATGGAGGAGAAGAAGGAGGCAGCTAAACCGGCGGCAAAGAGTGCCACCGGAGAAGTCGCATCCGTTGACGCCAAGGCAGGTATGCTGGCAGTCAAGGTGAAGGATAAGGAGATGAGTTTCACCGCCGAGACCAAGCTGCTCGAGAAGACAAAGGTCGGGGACAGGGTCACGGTCTCTTATACCGAGAAGGAAGGGAAGATGATGGCCAGCTCCGTCAAGACAGCTAAAGCTCCGGCCAAAAAGGCTGAAAAGAAGGCTGAAAAGGAAGAGAAAAAAGAGGGCAAGAAATAGTAACTCCTTTTAGCTTTCTAACTAGTGATTATGGTCGGGCAGGACTCTCCTCCCTGCCCGACCAGGGCTTTGCCGGGCTATAACTAACCGCTGAAGCCTCCCTCAGTCCTTCCGAGATTCAGTTTCCTCGCGAGCAGGGCGACGCCAAGATAGGCCGCCAGAAGGGCCGAATAGTTGGTTATCATGAACCAGGGGGTTGCCCACAAAATTCCCTCTACTAGCGGGGTCGGGAAAGGCCAGAGATACGGGGTGGGAAAGTATGCTGAGTTGTGGGTGGGGATATCACAGACGATGTGCAGGCTCCAGGCCAAGAAAACCCACGGAGGCCGTTTTCGCAACGCCCAGATAAGAGCGAAAAGGGCGGCCCACACGACCAGACTGTGAGTCAAGTTATAGGCATGGAAGACAAATTCCGGGAGAATGGACAAGGGCGGCGGGCCGGAGATTTGTCCCGCCAACCTAAGGCTCAGCGAACCCGGATGGGAGACATGGAAGAGGCCGAAGGATAGGAGGTCGGGGGCCATTCCCAGAGCCAACCCCGCAGCAAACCTTTTCGCTCCGTGGGGATAGAAAGCAACACCTCCCCACAGTCCATGCGCCAAGACATCCATCGAGCCTCCTGAATTAGACCCCTTACGATAATCTCCTCGACAGCGGGAAAGCTTAGAACCTCTTTCCTAAGCCGCTGAGCCCCCTCCAGGCCTCAGTGCTACTCGAATCTAGAGCCAGCACGTCGCGGTATTTCTCCTCCGCTTCCCTTACCTTCCCGAGCCGCCCGAGGGCTTGGGCCAAAGAAAGACGCCACGCGACATTTCTCCGATTGCGCCTAAGCGCGGCCTCATAAGCGGGCACCACTTTCTCCCACTGTTTCAGCCGGCTATAGGCTTCGCCCAGTTCGCTGTAAAGCGCAGCCGAATCTTCGCCGTTCTCTTGTGATTCTAGCAACAAGGTCAGTGCCTCGGCATCGTTCCCTTTGGCCAATTGCAGCCTCCCCAGGGCAAAGAGAACTCCTGGATGCTTGGGCTGAATCTCTGCTGCCTGCTGGAACCACCTCTGTGCCGCCGAAAAGTCTTTTCGGTGGAGCGCAATACTGCCAAGCCCTAGATATGGGCTGATTTCTTTCACACCTGTGCGCACAATCCTCCTATAGATTTTCTCCGCCTGGGTCGTGTAAAAGTCATCCGCTAAAGCCAAGACTTCTTTGGCTTTCTCCGCTCCGCTTAAGAGCGCCTTCTCCGCCGCCTCCGCCGCCTCGGCGGTCTTGTCCTGAGCCAAAAGTATCTTGGCGCGCAGGAGATAATAGTCCCCATTCCCTGGCTCAAACCTTATGGCCTGCTCCGCTTCTTTTAGGGCTCGGGTACTCCAGCCGCTAGCATGAAAAGCCTGACCCATATAATAGTGGTGCCGAGCCCGGGAAACCCACTCGCTGTTGGAGCCCCAGGGGGGATCGGCCACGAACGATTCGAAGAGCTTTCGGTTCAGAGTCGAGGTGCTCTTTCCTAGGCTGCGGGGAGCGGAATACTCGAGTCGAGCGCTATCGTCCGTGTTTAAATCCGCGCCTTCAGCAAATGCCAACAGCTCCTTTCTCCCCATCCGATAGAAACCCAAGAGAGCGTAGATATCTGAGAGTCCCAGCTTCTTAAAGTCCTCGCGCAAAACGCCCATTTCCGAGAAACGCTTTTTTAGGCGCGGATAATCAAACCCCAACTCCCTCAAGCTACCTACCAGCAGGAAATCGCTCTCCTGCAAATTCCACACTGTGACGAAGGGGAAGGACTCCCCAAAGGTGCGCAGGACCATGCGGAAGTCATCCGGCGACATAGAGTAATTGTGAAACC
>MGRY01000227.1:0-3032 GCA_001799045.1 Deltaproteobacteria bacterium RIFCSPLOWO2_02_56_12
GATAGGTCTCAACCGTGATGCCAGAATACTTCGCCCCAAAGGCCTTAATGATTTCCTTAAATGAACCGCCTGCAAGCGAGGTATACCAGACAACCTTTCCTTCAGCCTTGGCGCCCCCCGTCAGTAACTGTTCGCGATCTGCGCCGCTGTATACCGCTAGTTCAGCTAGAGATGCCGGTTTTCGACCCTGGCCCCATGCATTGGACAGGACCCCCAGGAAAACCAGGACCGCTGCCCATAAGAGGACCCTTTTTCTTTTTTCCTTCATTTTGGCCTCCTAAGCCATCAGTGCTTGAGCGGCACCCCTACCTTCAGACCCCAAGATCTCCACTTTTCTTATCTTCACTGAAGTCACAGCCGCTTCTTTATCACAGCAATATCGCCCGGCTCAACCCTGTGTACCGGGATGAGGTCATGGTGCTTGGACAAGTCGCCGCTTCCGAAGAATCTCATTGACACCGCTTAACGGGGAGGATATAGTTAAATTCCGTGATGCGCTTTCCGCAAGAGCCATTGCGGTTTTTTATTTTTAACGACAGGATTCTGGGGCCTACCTCTTCAGGCTGCCGTACGGCAGCCAGGATCTGACATGGCCATTGTGGCGATCATCCCGGCCCGCTACAGTTCCACCCGCTTCCCTGGAAAACCATTAGCAAAAATTGGCGGAAAGCCGATGGTCCAGCACGTCTATGAAAGCGTCTCCAGGGCCGGTGGTTTGGATCGCGTCTTGGTCGCTACCGATGACTATCGAATCCTAGAGACAGTAAAAGATTTTGGTGGAGAGGCGGTGCTCACCTCGAAGAATCATGCGAGCGGGACTGACCGCCTCGCTGAAGTGGCGAGAAAATTAAAAGCTGAGTGGGTGATCAACGTGCAGGGAGATTTGCCTTTTATCCGACCACAAACCATCTCCCGGACCCTCAGGCCGCTCCGTCGTGACCGCTCCATCTCCATGGGAACGGCCAGGACACCTATCTATCAGAAAGAAGAATGGGTCAATCCCAATGTGGTCAAAGTCATAACAGACAGGAATGGTTTTGCCCTCTATTTTTCCCGTGCCCCTATCCCTTACATCCGAGAGCATACGGGGTTCTCTCACCGCTCTTTGGCCGGGACTGATTCGCGGGAGCAAATAATTTGGGGTTACCGCCACATAGGGGTTTACGTCTATCGGCGCGACTTTCTCCTGAAATTTTCGCGTCTCCGGCCGTCACCGCTGGAGCGGACCGAAGGGCTGGAGCAGCTTCGCGCCTTGGCCCACGGTTACCGCATCCGAGTCGCCGACGTGGAAGAGCCGTCCGTGGAAGTAGATACTCCAGCAGACTTGAAAAGGGCCGAACAGTATCTGAGATCTCCGGGGAATTCTCCGAGTGGAGGGAGAAAAAAATAAGATGGCAACTGTGAAAACTAAATTCATCTTCGTGACCGGAGGGGTGGTATCCTCCCTGGGCAAAGGCCTGGCCTCCGCCTCCATCGGAGCGCTCCTGGAGAGCCGGGGTTTGAAGGTTACCCTGCTCAAGATGGATCCTTATATCAACGTCGATCCGGGGACGATGAGCCCGTACCAGCATGGCGAGGTCTTTGTCACCGACGACGGCGCGGAAACCGATCTCGACCTGGGACATTACGAGCGCTATGTCTCGACGCCGATGGGTCGGAAGAACAATTGCACCACCGGGCAGATCTATGAAACCGTGATTGCCAATGAGCGTCGCGGCGACTACCTGGGGGGAACGGTACAGGTAATTCCCCATATCACCGACGAGATCAAGCGGCGCATCCGCGCTGCCGCAGAAGGCTATGACATCCTGATCTGCGAGGTGGGCGGAACCGTAGGGGATATCGAGGGTCTGCCCTTTCTGGAGGCGGTGCGCGAGTTTGGCTGGGAGTGTGGAAAGGATAACGTGCTTTATGTCCATCTCACATTGGTCCCTTACATCGCTGCCGGGGGAGAGCTGAAGACAAAGCCCACGCAGCACAGCGTCAAGGAACTCACCGGGGTGGGAATTCAGCCCGATATCCTTCTCTGTCGAACGGATCGGCTCTTGGATAAAAAATTAAAATCCAAGATCGCCCATTTTTGTAACGTAGAAGAAAACGCCGTCATTACCGCTAAGGACGTCGAATGGATCTACGAGGTCCCTCTGATCTTTCACCAGGAGGGGCTGGATGAAAAAATCGTGGAAAAGCTCCATATATGGACCGGCGCGCCCAATCTCAGAAAATGGCAGAGGACCGCTCAGATTCTCAAGAACCCCAAGGAATCCGTCCGGATCGCCGTTGTGGGAAAATATATGAGCCTCAAGGAGTCTTACAAAAGTCTGATGGAGGCGCTGGTCCACGGCGGGATCGCCAACGACGCTAGAGTAGAGCTGGATTGTATTGAGGCGGAAAAGATCGAAGAGGTGGGGGTTAAAGGGCTCCTGGACCAGGCGGATGGCATCTTGGTTCCGGGAGGCTTCGGGGACCGCGGGAGTGAGGGAAAAATCACGACCGCGCGCTATGCGCGCGAGAACCGTATCCCCTACTTCGGGATCTGCCTGGGAATGCAGATGGCCGTGGTCGAATTCACGCGCAATGTCTGCGGGTCGGCTGATGCCAACTCGAGCGAATTTGACGATAAGACTCCCCATCCGGTGATCCATCTCATGGAAACACAGAAGGGGATTGACAAGAAAGGGGCCACGATGAGGCTGGGCGCCTATCCCTGCATCCTGCAGGAGGAGTCGTTGGCCTTAAAGCTTTACGGGAAGAAAAAGATTTCCGAGCGCCACCGCCACCGCTATGAATTCAACAACAACTACCGCGAACTCTTGAGCCGCCACGGCATGGTTCTGAGCGGGCTTTCGCCGGACGGAAATCTGGTAGAGATTATCGAGCTTAAAGACCACCCCTGGTTCCTTGGCTGTCAGTTCCATCCCGAGTTTAAGTCCCGCCCGATGGATTGCCACCCCCTTTTCAAGGGCTTCATCAAGGCAGCCTTGCAGTACCGCCTGGCGCTCAAGGAAGTTCCCAGAATCAAAGTGGCGCGG
>MGRY01000227.1:3041-5398 GCA_001799045.1 Deltaproteobacteria bacterium RIFCSPLOWO2_02_56_12
CAAAGTGGCGCGGACCTAGCGAAGGCAAAGTGCAAAATTAAATGAAAAATTTAAAATTTGCATTGTGCATTTTGCCTTGATTTACTGATCCATACGCATGGCACCCAAGACTATAAAAGTAGGCGGCTTCGAGATCGGTGCGGGAAGACCCCTGGCCCTGATCGCCGGCCCCTGTGTGATCGAGGGAAGAGAATCCGCCCTGAGACATGCCTCTTTTCTAAAAGAGGTGGCCGATCGGGTAGGCGTTCCTTTTATCTACAAATCGTCCTATGACAAGGCCAATCGCACCTCTCTGGATTCCTACAGGGGCCCCGGGATCGAAAATGGGCTTAAGATCCTGGCCCAGGTGAAAAAGGAGATCGGCGTCCCGGTTCTTACGGACGTGCATGAGAAGGAGCAGATAGCGCTGGTCAAAGAGGATGTGGACATACTCCAGATTCCCGCTTTTCTCTGCCGCCAGACCGATTTTGTCATCGCCGTCGCGCGGTCGGGAAGAGTTGTCAATATCAAAAAGGGGCAATTTCTGGCTCCTTGGGACCTCCGCAATGTAGTGGAAAAGATCGTCTCCACCGGCAATGACCAGATCATGGTGACGGAACGGGGGGTCTCCTTTGGATACAACAACCTGGTGGCGGACATGCGTTCCCTGGTAGTCATGAAGGAGTTGGGCTATCCTGTTGTCTTTGATGCGACCCACAGCCTCCAGCTCCCCGGAGGGCTCGGGAAAGCCTCTGGAGGCGAGCGGAGGTTCATTGCCGCTTTGGCCCGAGCCGGGGTGGCGGTGGGAATCGACGCGCTCTTCATGGAGGTCCACGAAGATCCGGACCGCGCGCTGAGCGACGGCCCCAATTCCCTTCCGCTCAAAGAAGTTGAGGAGCTGCTGAAAGCAGTCAAAGAGATCGATGGATTTTTAAAAAGGTAGACTTTGATGGATTCCGCCAAGATTTTACGGTGCGCCCGCGACGTCCTCGATATAGAGGCGAAAGGAATTCTTTCCCTGAGCGACCGGCTCGATGAAAACTTTGTTCGCGCCGTAGATATCCTTTCCGGCTGCAAGGGAAAAGTAGTGGTAACCGGTCTGGGAAAATCGGGGCTCATCGGCCGCAAGATCGCCGCCACTTTTTCGAGCACCGGGACGCCTTCCCTTTTCCTCCACGCCACCGAGGGTATCCACGGCGATCTGGGGATGATCATGAAGGAAGATGTGGTTCTGGCCGTTTCCAACAGCGGTGAAACCGACGAACTCTTGATGCTTCTCCCCATTATCAAACGGCTGGGGCCAAAGATCATCGTGATGACCGGCAACCCCGATTCGCGCCTGTCCCGCACGGGCGACGTGATTTTAAATGCCGCGATAAAAGAGGAGGCCTGTCCCATGGGTCTCTCGCCTACGGCCAGCACGACTGCGGCCCTGGCCATGGGAGATGCCCTGGCGGTCGTCCTGCTTGAAAAGAAGGGATTTAAGCAAGAGGATTTTGCCCTGCGTCATCCAGGAGGAACTTTAGGACGCAAGCTCCTTCTTCGGGTTGAGGAGCTGATGCATAGCAATACGGCGCTGCCGGTGGTCCATGAGGATACCCCGATGAAGGAGACCCTGCTCGAGATTACCTCTAAACGGCTGGGGGTGACAGGAGTGGTCGATGGCCGCGGCGAGCTTGTCGGCGTGATCACGGACGGGGATCTGAGGAGAGGGCTGGAAGGCAAGGGAGATATCTTCCTTTTCAAGGCCAAGGAGCTGATGAGCCGCAATCCCAAGACCATAACTGCCGAGGAGCTGGCGACCCAAGCGGTTTCTATCATGGAACAGCACTCGATTACTTCACTGTTTATTCTGGAAAATGGTGGGCGAAAACCCAAGGGCATCGTTCATCTACATGATCTGTTGAAAGCCGGCATTGTTTAAATGATATAATTTCCTTTTGAGGGTGAGCCGCCGAGAACCCAAAATAGCCCCCAGTGAGCCCCATGTGGCCGCCGTTCCAAAGCCTCAAGCGGCGACGAGAGGGAACAGACTGACGGCCAGCCCTTGATCCTTCTTTCACCCAAGTAGTTTAACCTCTCATTATCTGCCTGTGCGTACACGCAGACAGGCCCCAAGCCTCGGTGGCTGAAGCTCGCAAAGAAACTCCTATCATCTTCATTTTTTATGGGCTGAGTAGCGCAAGGAGTTTTTGGGTGGAGTACACCGCCACAGCTGACTGCTCCTTGAGGGCAGCGTCATTCGACCAGAGCGGGATACGAAGGTGCAGGGCGAGCGCAAGGTAGGGAGCATCTTCTGTGTGGGGAGCTAGTCGCAGCGCGTTGGCGAGGCAGGTTGGTAGCTCGGGGCAGGTAGGATACGGATCCGGGCGGCGAGT
>MGRY01000227.1:5413-5604 GCA_001799045.1 Deltaproteobacteria bacterium RIFCSPLOWO2_02_56_12
TTCACTTGGGCCTGAGAGAGTCCCCCAAGCTTCTTTCGAAGCCGGACGCCGGTAAGGACCCTTTCGGATTCGATGAGCATATGCTCTGGGGCAAAGAGCGTTAGGCGCTGATCAAGGAGCAACTGCCGGGTGGTGGCGGAGCGGAGAAACCCTGCCACGATGATGTTGGCATCCACGACAAGCTCCATTTA
>MGRY01000228.1 GCA_001799045.1 Deltaproteobacteria bacterium RIFCSPLOWO2_02_56_12
AGTCCCTGCGCGATGCCTTCAGTAGAGCGATGGGCAACCCCGAGCTTTTGGCCGAGGTCAATAAAAGGCAGCTAGAAGCAGATCCATCCACCGGCGAGGAGATCGAAGCAGCGGCCACGGAGGCCGTCGCACAGCCTCCCGATGTCATCGAGCGGATGAAGAAACTATTGGGAAAATAAACAGTCCGGCAGAGAGCGGTGATTGGGGAGTCTAAGGACTCCCCGCCCTGAAAATCTGGTGGAACTCTTTATCGTATTGATCGTACCGCTCGGCGAGGCCGGGTTGGACATAATGGACCTTGAGCTTGCCTTGATCCAGAGATGGAACCAACGGAGGGATATCGGTTCTCCCGGGCACCAGGAACGCCTGATGAAGCACCAACTGCCCTTCCTTAGACAAGATATAATCGACAAAGAGCCGGGCCGCATTGGGATGGGGCGCCCGCTCCGAGATCGCTATGGAGTGGGCTGAGGTAATAACCGGGTCTACCGTCTTTACCCAATCTATCGGAGCGCCGTTCGTTTTCATCTCCTCCACCTTATGGGCATGAACAATCGCCAGGGGAAATTCGCCGGCAACCATCATTTGGGTCAGCAGAGTGTATCCTCGTCTTAAATGGGGTTTCTGATCCGCCAGTCCCCTCATGAACTTAACGGTCTTCTCCTTTCCCCAATATTCCGTTAAGGAGGCGTACCAAAGGGGGGCATCCGGATCGAGACCGATTTTCTGTTTCCACTGAGGCCGCAAGAGATCCTCCCAGGCCTTCGGCACCTCTTCCTTAGCTACCATGCGGTTGTTATAGCCAACAATAAATTGCGTGATATAGATGGCGGCCCAGAGCCCTTCCTCATCCTTGAGGCCCTGTGGGATCCCTTCCCCTTCAGGGGAGCGGTAGGACGCGAGGATTCCTCTTTTTTTTAAAAGCTGGAGCTCAATGGCAGGCATGGAAACAAGATCAAAATGATGGGCCCCCGTCAGGGCCTCAGTGAGAATCTTTGTTCTCAATTGCACATGACCATGGCGCGCAAGTTGAATTTTGAGAAATGGATGCCTCTTCTCAAACGCGCCGATGAGCTTCTGCGCAGCCACCAGGTTAAGCCCGGTATAGTAAGTTACGACCCCCTCTTTTTTCGCTCCTTCGACAACTCTGGCATCGGTGAGCGCCGGAAGAGAAGAGGCGCCGAAAATGCCATAGAAAAAAAATACCGCTAGAGAAATAAAAAAGGCGCTCATAAAACTCCTTCCGGCATCCCTGCGGGTTGCGGCGCGGGCAGTCCGGTCGCCTCGCACCAGTAGCCGGCATCATAAAAATGCTCGGCCGGACTGAAGGGTGGCCTATAAACGCCCATTTCGCGACGCAGCTTCAACACCGCGAGCAAGGCGGCAGGGTCGATTCCCGCCTTAGGTACGACGTTCCGGCAGCTCTTCTCCGCCCGCGCCCGGCTTAACCCTTCCAGCTTCATGATTAACTGAATCGTCTCCTCGCGATGCTCCGGCCGAAGCAGCCAATCGGTAGCCTTCACCCAAGCCCGGATGAAACGGACAACCAGCCCATGGTTCTTCTCAGCCCACTCCCGCAGAGCCCAGCCTCCGGTCAGGGGCCAATTCGGGACATACTCTTCCGCGTTCGCCAGGATCACGCCCCCGGCGGCCAGGGCCTTTTCGGACGAAGGCGACGTCAGCATCGCCGCCGCCACGCGCCCCTCGAGAAATGCCTCAAGACGGCGCGGCGAGCTGCCGATGATCTCCACCTCGTATTCATCTTCTCTGATGCCGTGAGTGCGCAGGATTTTCCTCCGGATGAGGTCGAGATTGGAATCGCCGGGGTCACCGGCCAAGAGCTTCCCGCGCAGTTCCTCCACCGCAGTGATTCCGGCTCTGCCCACCAGCACCGCATCCAGACCGGCCTCCGCCTGCATGAAGAGCCGATAATCCACGCCGTCCGTAGTCATGCGGGCGATCATCGTGTCCGGACTGCTGAGAGAGAGGTTCCAGCGGCCTTCCGCCATCCCCTGGTTATGCTCCGGCGCGTACGTCGCGAGATCATATCTGACCTCCAGCCCCTCTGAAGAAAAGAATCCCTTGACTTCAGCGACCAGATGGGCCGGTCTGCGGTGGTAACCGGTGGTCAGAAATAAATCCATAATGATCGCGGCTCCTTTAACTGTGAATTACCGGCCCTGCCATACCTGACGGTACAAGGCCTGGACATCGCTGAACTCCTTCCCTTCCAGCCGCCTGGCTACCTGGAGATCAAGACCCCTGGTGAGCTTAGGCGGGTCCGCCTCCACATCAACCCGTACCGGGATTCTGCCGCCGTTCTTAACCAAAAACTCCTGCCCCTCTTTGGAGGTGAGCCAGGTAACGTAGAGTTTCGCGGTATTGGGATGGGGCGCGCTCTTGGAGATTACCGCGGGGTTGATTATGGTCACAACCGGATTAATCGCCACAAAGTCCGTCGGGGCCCCTCTCTTTTGCGCGAACGCGACCTGGTTGCCGTAATTATTGATCGCCAGGTGGCACTCCCCGGCGGATACGAGATCGGAGAGCAGACCGTGGCCGTTACGGATAGCCGGTTTATTGGCAGAAATCCTCTTGAAGAGATCAAGCGCTTTGTCTTTGCCCATATACCTGATAACCCCTGAAAACCACTCAAAATCAGAGTCTTCCAAACAGAGTCTCCCTTTCCACTTAGGATGGGTCAAATCCTCATAGCTCCTGGGAATGTCCGCCGGCAGCGCCAGTTTCGTATTGTACTGGATCACGTTGATATTGATTCGAATTGGAGTGACCATCTCCCCCGGGTCGAGAAAATTCGGGTTGATCCCGGCAACCGTGGGCGGGGACCATTTGAGCGCCATCCCCAGGCCTTTCAGGTGGTAAGCCGAGGAGGTATCCAGGACATCAAAGTTATGACTGCCCGCCTTGGCCTCGGCGAGGATCTTGCTCACAAGCCTGTCCTCGCTGGAGCGAAAGTAAGTCAGCTTGACTCCCGGGTACCTTTTTTCAAAGGCGTCAAAAATCCCCTTGGCCTCATCGTCACGGATGGAGCCGTAAAGATTTATCTTTCCCTCTTTTTTGGCTTCCTCTTCGATTGCCCTCACGTCCTGGGCAAATAACGGGGAGTTAAAAAGAAAAATTACCAAAACCGCTAGAATGGTTAAACATCGTTTCCGCATGGTTGCTTCCTTAACCCTTCATAGATATTCTTTCCTTGGAACATATCCTTTTTTCTTATTGGTGGGAAGGGAAGATTCACTCATACCCGATCGCCGATACGATCGGAGTCGCGGCGGCTTGTTTAGCCGGAATATAGCCCGCCAACAAACAGAGAGCCACTGAAAGGATCAGGCACAAAAAGGCAAAACCGGTGGGATAATAATACTGAAAGGTCCAGCCGGTAAGGACCTTGGTGTTATAGACGACGTGGTGATAGGACATGACCGTGCCGGCGATAAGACCGAGGATCCCTCCCAGGAACCCGATCCAGCCCGCCTCCACCACGACCATCCTTCGCACCTGGCCTTGAGTCGCCCCGATCGCCCGCAAAACACCGATCTCCCGCGTGCGATCCAAAACCGAAGCGAGCAGAGTGTTGATCACGCTGAAAATCGCCACGATGACCGCAATAATTTCGACGGCATAGTTCACGACGAAGGACTGCTCCATGATGTTCACCACGGCATCTCTGAGCTCCCTGTGGGTGCTGACGAAAAGCTGATATTTGTCGCCGTAATCTTGCTTGATCTTCCGGATCACCCCTTCCTGGTCTGCGCCCGGCGCCAACCATAGATCAAAGGCATCGACCAATTCATCGTGCCAGATTTTTTTATACAGCGAGCGGTCGATCAAGACGCTGCCGGAGTCCGACGAGTAGTCGATGTAGACTCCGAGGACCTTGAACCGCGCCAGCCCCGAAGGCGTGGGGAGCTCGACGGTATCTCCGGGGCGCTTGCCGAACTTGCTCCTAAAGCTCTCGCTCACGATCACACCCTCCCCGGCCGCCATCTGCTGCAACGCCTCTGTCCCGTTTCCCTCCGCCATCGGCAGCTTGCGTACGCCGGCAGAGGCCCGGGCGGAAAAGGATTCGATAAGAATCGGCCTTCCCTTGTAGGTAGACCTGATCAAGCGATAGAGATCCAAGACCTGAACCCCAGGCAAAGCCTTTATTCCAGGAACCAGATCCTCTCTTAGCGGAACGTTCATGGGACCGGCGGTTCTGGCGCCCGAACTCACGATCAGGTCCGCCGTAACCATCTGATCCACCCAGGAAAGGAGCGAGCCGCGCACGCTGTGGACGAAGGCCGCGATGGTGAAAATAGCCGCAAGGCTGATGATGAGAGTGGCAATCGTGATCCCGGCTCGAATCGGGCTCCGGCTCAGGCCATCGCACGCCAGTCGTCCCTCGTTCCAGGATAAAAAAGGCAATCGGGACAAGCACTGCCGCAGAAGCTTGATCCAGGCGAGAATGAAGAGCGGAGATAAAGAGGACAGGCCGAGCAAAAAAACCAGCATCGCTGCCACTCCCACGGTAAATTTCCCGACCTCCCCCAAGCCGGGAGGAGAAATAAACAGCAGCAACGGTGAAAACAGCAGCAGAATAACACCCAGCACGGTTGCACGGAAAACTCTTTGAGAGCGCGGGCTCCAGGCCGTCTGCCGGTAGCTCTCGAGAGGCGTCACCCGGGTCGCTTCCCACGCGGGATAAAGCGCGGCCAGGAGCGATACCCCGAGGCCGCTTGCGAAAGCAAGCAACAATTCGCTCAAGGTGAGCGTGCTCTTGGCCAAATCTATCTGCAAGAAAAGATTGCTTACGCTCTGTCCTACGGACAACAGCGCCCCTTCGGCCAGAAGCGCTCCGCAAAAGACGCCGGCCACGGAGGCCAGAAAGGAAAGGATCAAAGCCTCCAGCACAACGAACTGCAGAATGGTGCGCCGCATCATCCCGAGGCAGCGCAATGTTCCGATTTCCCTTCTCCTCTGGACAACGGAGACGGAGACTGTGTTGTAGATAAGAAAAAAACCGACGAAGAGCGCGATCAGGCTCACAAAGAAGAGTCCAACGCGAAAAGAGGTGAGAAGCGATTCGACCTGTTCCCCTCTCTGCCGGGGCCGCTCCACTTGAGCAGCGCCCTGGAGCCGTTGCTGGATCCGGCTTTTCACCTCCTCTACGTTATGTCCCTCCTCGATCGTCAGGTCCAGAATGTCGAGCTTCCCTTCCTTGCCGAAGGCGATCTGGGCCACGGGCAAATCCATCAGAGCGAAGCTCCCGCCGAAGACCTTGGCCGTGCCCTGTTCTTTTAAAAGGGCGCGGACGGTATAGCTGCGCGCTCCACGGCTGGTGGCCAGAATGATTTGAGCGCCCACAGGCAAGCCGAGACGGCGCGATAGAGACTCCGTCAGCGCAATGGAGTCAGGCCGGGCGATGAAATCGAGAGCGCCATCGAGATCAAAAGG
>MGRY01000229.1:0-9758 GCA_001799045.1 Deltaproteobacteria bacterium RIFCSPLOWO2_02_56_12
CCTCGGCGCGGCTTTCGCCATGCAGATGGTCTTTTCCGGGGTCCACTTCGCCTTCGGAGTCTTTCTCAAACCCGTCGCGGAGGAATTCCAGTGGGGGCGCGGGGCCACGGCCTTTGCCTACACGCTTCTCTGGTGGGTCTCTTCTCCCGCCGGGCTTCTGCTCGGCTGGCTGTCGGACCGGATCGGCACCCGTAAGATCTTAGTATTCGGCGCGATCGCCTTCGGCCTGGGGGTCTTTCTTTCGAGCCGGATCGAAAGTCTCTGGCAGTTCTACCTCTACTTCGGCATCCTAGCCGGGATCGGCAGGGGTGCTGACCGGGCGCCTTTGCTCTCCGCGGTGCTGCAATTTTTTCGGCGTCGAAAGGGGCTGGCGGTCGGCATCACGCTTTCTGGGACCGGTGTCGGGACGCTGCTTTTTCCTTGGCTGGCGCGTTATATGATTACGGCCGTAGATTGGCGCGCCGCCTTTGCCGCCATGGGTCTTCTCAGCTGGCTCATCCTGCTGCCGGCGGCCTGCATCATAAGAAAGCCAAAGACCGGAGAAGGCGAGCCGGAGAGCGCCGACGCCAAAACCCGCCACACAGAGGCCAAAGGGATCCTCGGCCGAGAGAACCAAGACTGGACGGTCGCAGAGGTTCTCAATAACCGGGTCTTTTGGATCTTCGTATTTACCGGACTTGCCTGCTGCATCAGTCACTCGCTTCCTCTGGCCCACATCGTAGCCTATGCCTCGGACCGAGGCATCACGGACTTGAGCGCCGCAGGCATCCTGGGTGTCATCGGCGTCTCCGCCGCTGTCGGCCGCCTTATGTGGGGGGTTACCTCAGATATTATCGGGGCAAGAAAGACTGTCTTTTGCTGTATCGCTCTGCAGACGCTGGCGATGTTTCTGGTGGCGTTCGCGAACAGCCTGTCGGCTTTTTATTTATTCGCGGTCGGCTTTGGCCTCGCCTACGGCGGAGTTCTGCCGCTTTACGCGGTTGTGACGCGCGAGCTTTTCGGCATGAGGCGCTTTGGCACCGTGTACGGAATGCATTCCTTCGTTACCAGCTTCGGGATGGGGGGCGGAGGGATCGTGGGCGGATATCTATTCGATTTTTCCGGCAGCTACTTTATCCCGCTCATGACCAGCACCGCGCTCGGCCTCATAGCCACCGGCTTTGCCGCCCACCTGGCCTTTCTCAAAGAGCCGGGCGACCGGGCACACGAAAAAAACCTCCTGGTTGAGACTGCTGCACGCGCCGAGGCGTAGATCCCAATATTTTTTATGCCGCGGCTGCTGCTTTTTTAGGCGGATACTTCTCGCACAGCTTCTTCCAGTTGGCAGCCTGCTGCTTGGCGTGCTCGATAATATCCGGCGGAATAATACGAAACGGCGGCCGCAACGGTCCGGCATAGCAATAGCCGGACTCGTTGATCGCCAGCTTATGCGCATTCTCCCGCCAAAAGAGGTCGCCCGGCCTCCCGGGCGCCTTGTAAGCGGCATCGATGTCCAGGCAGATCTCTTTCGCCGTCTCCCAATCGCCGGCAAAACAGGCGTCACGCAGGCGCAGCACCGGCCACGGCCCCATCCAGGCTGAGATCGACCAGCATCCGACCGCCCCGAACATCATATAGGGGTAGCACTGGTTCTGATTACAAAAAACGCTCATCTTGCCCTTCACGATCTTCATCAGCTCCATGAAGGCGACCGGGGTCCGATGGCTGTCCTTCATGGCGACGACATTGGGCCGGGTCACCAGCTTCGCGAATGCTGAGACCGGAAGCGTGACCCGGTGCAGCGGGGGATTGTGATAGATGGCGATGCCAAGCTTGGGAAAGGCATCTGCCAGATCGAGATAAAATTGCACCGCATTGTCGACCGTGGAAGGAAAGTAAAACGGCACTGCGCAGAGCACGCCATCGGCGCCCGCCTGCTCGGCAAATTTCACCTGCCGCATCGTTTCCCTGGTGTTGAGACTCGTGCATCCAATAAAAACCGGCACGCGCTTGCGCACGGTACCCAGGGTAGCCTCCATGAGCTTTTTCTGCTCTTCCCATAAAAGCGTGTGGCATTCGCCGAAGCTGCCCATGGTGGCGATGGCATTGACGCCGTCGCGAATGATCTTATCCACGGCCGCCTCCAGCGCCGCCGTGTCGACCGTGTCCGTAGCGCCGGGAGAAGAACCGTCAGGGGTGGTAAACGCCGGCATCATCGCCATGACGCCTTTTAAATCCTCCGCTCTGATCATAAAAATATCCCTCCATTCTCAGACTTTACTAATACCGGCCCTTTTCCTTGTCAACTTGAAAGCGAAGTCTCCATCTCACCACACTGGAAGACAAGTTATCTCCTCACGAGGGAAAAAGGATCCTCGCCTTTGGACCTGATGATGTAGTAGGAGGTGATCACCACCCCCAGGGTAATAAAGCTATCGGCAAAGTTAAAAGCAGGCCAATGGAATTGGGACCAGTAAAAATCCAGAAAATCGATCACCTCGCCGTAAACAACGCGGTCGACGAGGTTGCCGATGGCCCCGCCCATGATGAAAGTAAGGGCCGTGATCAAGCCTTTCTCGCTTTCCGGCAACCGTCGCAGCATCATTCCAATGAAGCCGATCGCCAGGAGGGAAAACACAATGAGTATGGGAAGACGAAAAGCCGCGTCGCTGCCGGCGAGAATACCAAAGGCCGCCCCGGTGTTGCGGATATAGGTAAGACTAAAGAGGTTTTGGATAACCGGGATCGAATGGTTCAAAGCCATTGTGCGATCCACGATGAATTTAGAGATCTGATCCAGCAGGATGATAAAAACCAGGAGGCTAAAAACGATTTTGCCTTTCGTCCTCAAGCCAGCACTCCAGGGCCCAGGACAGCGGAGCAGCGGGGACAGACCATGGTGGGCTCTTTGACATCCTTATCATATTTCCAACAGCGCTCGCACTTTTGACCCTGTGCCTTAAATACCACTACTGGGCCGTTGAACAGCGGGCTATCGTACATCCTACCTTCTCTGCCATCTACGTGAATGATGCTAAATGATCCTGCCTGTCCGATCGTTTTTCGAATGTCTTTCGCCCGCTCCCAATCAAAATTAAAGGGTGTTTCACCCCGTTCAACTTTAACCTTCGACACGATGAGAATATCCCCCCATGTTTGTGCCCCTTGAGCCCCAAAGATTTCTTTGGGGCCGGAATCGTACATGTCCGGATAAATTAGAACTTCGGCATCCAAGGAATGTCCAACTATATGCCCGATAATGTTTTCGCCCTCTGGTGGTTTTCTGGATTTCTCTAGGGCTTTAAGTATTTCATCCCGCATCCTCAACACCTGATCCCAACTATCTGTCAATTTCTCGTCAATCAATGCAGCATCGGGTGTAGGTAAAGTAGAAAGAAAAATACTCTCCGGAGCTCCGTTTCTTTTCGGCATGTGCTCCCAGATCTCCTCCGCGGTGAAGGAAAGAATCGGCGCCATGAGATGGACCAGAACTTCCAAGATGCGGTAGACGGCGGTCTGCGCGGCTCGTCTCTGCCTGGAATTCGCTCTCTCGCAATAGAGACGATCTTTTACAATGTCCAGATAAAGGGCGCTGAGGTCGACACTGCAGAAATTATTCAGCGCATGATAGACGACATGAAATTCGAAATTCTCATAGGCTTCCCGGCACCTGGCCAGGAGCTTTTGCGTCCGGTGCAAGATCCAACGATCCAGCTCCTGAAGGTCCTTAGGTGTAAGTGCATCTTTGTCAGGCTCAAAATCGTAGAGGTTACTGATTAAAAAGCGGGCCGTATTGCGCAGCTTGCGATAGGCCTCGACCAGCCGGTTGAGTATCTCATCCGAAATTCTCACGTCCTCGCGGTAGTCTTCGGCAGCAGCCCAGAGCCTCAAGATCTCCGCTCCGGACTTCTTGATGATCTCCTGCGGGGCGATGACGTTGCCGAGAGACTTCGACATCTTGCGCCCCTTGCCGTCGAGGGTAAACCCATGCGTAAGCACGCTCTGGTAGGGGGCGCGCCCACGAGTGGCTACAGAGGTGAGCAGGGCGGTGTGGAACCAACCTCGGTGCTGGTCGCTGCCTTCGAGGTAAAGATCCGCCCGCCCGCCCAGGCGGCTATCCAGCTCGACCACGCCGGCATGGCTGACGCCGGAGTCAAACCAGACATCCAGGATATCTTCCTCTTTGGAAAACTCCTTTCCTCCACACCCAGGACAACACAGATCGGACGGAGCAAGTTCGGCGGCGGGCCGGATAAACCAGGCATCCGACCCCTCCTTTTCGAAAATCGATGCGATGTGCTCACAGAGCTCCTGGCTCAGCAGGGCCTGGTGGCACTGTTGGCAGTAGAAAACAGGTATCGGCACGCCC
Organism: Deltaproteobacteria bacterium RIFCSPLOWO2_02_56_12; assembly: GCA_001799045.1. Classification (GTDB taxonomy): domain Bacteria; phylum Desulfobacterota; class Binatia; order UBA9968; family UBA9968; genus UBA9968. The sequence continues at coordinate 4,349 of MGRY01000229.1, forward strand.
CAGGAGCGTTGACGGGAAATACACCAGTCCGGCCTGCTCTCCAACATGCCGCGGATGCGCTCCCGGCCCCACGGCGGAATCCAGGCGACGTGTTCGATAGCATCCAGGGCTCGCCGCCGCAAATCGTTCTTCTCCATGGAAATAAACCACTGCTCCGTGGCGCGAAAGATCACCGGTTTCTTACAGCGCCAGCAGTGGGGATAGCTGTGGGTCAGTTTTTCCTCTTTGAGGAGAGCGTTCTGATCGAGGAGCTTCTGAACGATTTTACGGTCCGCCTTAAAAACCGACTCCCCCGCAAGGTCGCCGGCCTCGGCGGTGAACTTTCCCTCCGAGTCCACCGGCGCTAAAACCTCAAGCCCGTAGCGCTGTCCAACTTCGTAATCTTCCTGGCCATGGCCGGGGGCAATGTGGACACAGCCAGTCCCTTGGTCCTGCGTGACAAATCCGCCCAGGATGACTTTCACATTCCGGTCAATCCACGGATGGCGGCACACTATACCCTCCAACTCTTGCCCGGTGTAAGCTCCCGCCGTTACATCGTAATCGCCTTCTTTAAAACCCAACGTTTTCATTAGGGAGGGGATTAGCTCTTGGTTTAGGATCAGTTCTCCCGCAGGGGTCTTAACGAATCTATAAATAAAGCGTGGATGGACGGCGATCGCCTGATTTGCGGGAAGTGTCCAGGGAGTCGTGGTCCAGATAACAAAGTAAGTTCCATTAACTGGATCTACAGAGAATTTGCCGCGAGGGTCCTTGACCGGAAATTTCACATAAATCGACGGCGAGGTATGTTCTTCATATTCTACCTCGGCCTCGGCCAAAGCCGTCACACAAGAAGCGCACCAGTAAACCGGCTTTTTCTGGCGAAAGAGAGAGCCCGTAGATATGAACTTCCCCAACTCCCGGATCTCCTGAGCTTCATAGGAGTAATCAATCGTGCGATAGGGCTTCTCCCAGTCTCCCAATACCCCCAGCCTTTTAAATTCCTCCCTCTGGATGGAGACATATTTCTCCGCGTATTCCCTGCACAGACGCCGCACCTCCGGTTTGCTGAGACTGCTTTTCTTGGCGCGGCCGATGCTTTTTTCCACTTGCAGTTCGATGGGCAGGCCGTGGCAGTCCCAGCCGGGAACATAAGGGGCGTAAAAACCCATCATGCTTTTTGACTTTACGATGATATCCTTAAGGATTTTATTTAGCGCATGGCCGATATGGATGTTGCCGTTGGCGTAAGGGGGGCCGTCGTGAAGAATATACTTTTTCTTCCCTTTGCTGGCGTTGCTCTCGAGGATCTGAAAATAGGTCTTCCCGCGCTCCCACTTTGCTACTTGCAGGGGCTCGTTTTGCGGCAGATTGGCCCGCATGGGAAAACGGCTCTTTGGCAGGTTTAGCGTCTCTTTATAATCCATGGTTGAAAAATAGAATGAGAGATGATCAGAAGAGATCTGTTAGGGTAGGGATCTACCCCGATCCAGAACTTTTGATCCCATCTAAGGTCCCTGAGGGGTACTCGCGTTCCCCATGTGCCCGAATTCGAAAATCGTGATCTCCGACCTTTCTGGATCGGGATCTATTTATGATGATTCAGTCCCCTGACCATTCGAAAGGCAAAGTTGTCTGCCTTGTTTTCGGCATCCGCCCAAAAGATATAATGGCCCAGTTCGTGGTATACGGTATTGATCCATTTTCTCTCGGAGTTATATTTCCTTCCCTTCTTCCAGTTTTCCGGATGGACCAGATAAATCTGGCCGTTCTCGTAAGTTTTGCCTGCGGTCTTGCCCCAATCGATGTACTCAAACCACTCCACCTTAGGCATCTTTAAATGGTAAAACCGGCACAGTTGGGCGATCGCCTTCTTGAAGTCCGAGGGCCTGTAGTCGTGGAAAAAAGAGGTTAGATACCGGTCCACCAGCCGGCGCTCTTTTAAAGGGAGCAATATCATCCGCATAGTGCTGATCCCCAATCACGTTAAGGCTATTTTCTTATCATAAAAAATTACAAATAAAAACCATCCGGACCTCTGCGCGCTGGCGGACCGCGTCTGTAACCTATTGTTTTTCCATAATTTTTGTCCGTATCCATCTCATCTGGAATTTGCGGCTCGGAGCTCTCATATGCAGGCAAAGGAAGGCCGCTTCGGTAAGTTTGACATTGTGGTTAACTATCCGCTACCTTTTTAAAAAGCTAGAGTGCAAGGTCAGAAAATAAGGCTTCATTTCATAAGGTTGATGTTGTTTTCCTTGAGACGCCAGATTTGTAAAGAGGGGGGAGCTGTGGTATGGGCAAGGAATCGTGGGGTTGGTCCTCCTCCGGTAGCCCACGATTCCTCGTCTGTTTTTCACTGATCGATTGATGATAAGCTGGCCATTTGAAAGACTCGCCTATCTGGGCATATGGCTTACCTTTGAGCTAGGAAGGCTTGCGGTCAAGATTTTTTCCCGCCGCTTTTTATTCTCCCTCTTCGATGGCATGGCTGACCTTGGGTTCCACCTCTTCCGCAGTTTCCGCATACGATCGATCAATAACCTCACCTTGGCCTTAGGCGAACAACTGGACGCCGGTGAGATCCCGGCAATCGTACAAAGGTCTCTAAGGAATTTCTTCCGCGACTTTGTTGAAATGGGATTCGCCCTTGAGGCTTCGCGCGAACAGATCCGTAGCGGGATTCCGCTGCGCGGGCGCGAGCACCTGGAAGCTGCCCTGGCCAGAGGAAAGGGGGTCATCGCCCTCAGCGCCCATCTGGGAAACTTTTTCCTGGTCGGAACCAGGCTTGCCGTCGAAGGCTTTCCTGTCCATGTTCTCGTGAACCAACGCCACAATGGACGCTTCACTCAACTCATGGACCGCTACCGGCTGCTCATTTGGCAGAGAACCATTCACGCGCGACCCCGACGGCAGGCATCCCAAGAGTTGCTCCAGGTCTTAAGGCGCAACGAGCTGGCTATCGTCATCGCGGATGAATACAGGTCGGGGAGTGGAATCTATGTGCCTTTTTTCGGCCGCACCGTCTTATCCCGTCGAGGTCCGGCGACACTGGCGCTCCGGAGCGGGGCGGCGATCGTCCCGATCTACATGGTGCGCGATTCCTCGGGAAAGCTCACCCTCGTCATCGAGCCGGAAGTAGCCCTGCTAAGATCGGGGGGCACCAAGTCCGAGGTTAAGGAGAACACCCTGCGGATCACCCAGTGGCTGGAAAGGGTGGTGCGCTCCTACCCCGATCAATGGAATTGGATGAATATCCGTTGGCAGGAATCTCAACCGGGACCATTCGTAGAAAAAAAACAGGAAGCAAAAGGATTCCTAGCGTGAATTTCGCTCCAGGAAAGGGAGACCAAGTGAAAATCAACAAAAGAGACGTTGAAGAATTAAAAAAGAAGGTTGCCCTGGGGAATCGGGTACTTTTTCACCAGGGCCTGGCCGATTACCACGGTCATTTGAGTGCCCGCATCCCAGGGACACGCAAGTTTTTAATCAAGCCGGTCCTAGCGCCGCTCGGCACTATCACCGGTAGGGATATCATCATCGTGGATATTGACGAGTACAAGCGGGTATGCGAGGAGAACTTTGCCAAGGTGAGAGGCAAACGGCAGGTCACAAGGTTAAAATTCCCGCCGCGTGAAACCATGATACACGCCGCGATTTATGAGGCTCGTCCAGACGTCAACTCTGTTGCTCATACCCATCAGCCTCTTGCAACCGCCTTCTCGGCCGCGGGAGTCCCGCTTTTGCCGATCTACAACCAAGCGGCCCCATTCGCTCCGGAGACTCCCATCTTTCCGAGCCCCAGACTGATCTATACGCTGCAAGACGGGGCAGAGCTCGTGCAATCGCTGGGGAACCGCACGGCGGTTCTCATGCAGGGCCACGGCATCACAACAGTGGGCGAAGGAGTGGAACAGGCAACTTCTAATGCTATCTACTTAGAGAGAACAGCCTACATGCAGTGGGTCGCGAGCTCGGTGGGTAAGCCGGTAACGATGCCGCAAAAGGACATAGACATGATGAAGGAAAACATGCGCTACCGTGCCTACGACGCCTTCAACTACTTTGTCTCGCTACTGGAGAGGAAAAAGTAAGGGTCCGGACACGGTCAAATATTCGAGGAGGTAATCTAATGGCAACGGTTAAAAAGCGCGCCGCAGAAGCGGCGGCGGTGAACCAAACCAGGACTGCGCCGATTCAGGATCTCCGCCAGTGGCTTGAACGTGTGGATGGTCTCGGCGAACTCATCCGCGTGAAGGAGCCGGTGGACGTGATCGAGGAGATGAGCGCCATCTCCTACCTGGTAGCCAAACAAAACCCCTCGCCTGCGATTCTCTTCGAGTCTCCGCACGGCTACGAGCGTAGCCCGATTGGAAGCAGGCTGCTGTGGAATATCCTCGGCCCCAGTTTAAGACGCATTGCCCTCACCCTGGAGGAGCCACCTGATACTCCGACGGTTGCATTGATCCGCCGCGTAAAGGACAAGCTGAAGCAGCGCATCCCGCCTCGGGAGGTGCCCCAGAGCCAAGCTCCTATTTATGAAAACAGCGTGAAGGGACCGGCCATTGCCCTTGACCAACTGCCCATACCCAAACATTGGCCTCTGGACGGCGGGCGCTATGCCGGTACAGCCGATTGCGTGATCACGCGTGACCCGGACAGCGGCTATCTAAACTTAGGCACTTACCGCATGATGCTTCAGGGAAGGAATCAGGTCGGCCTTTATCTCTCCCCGGGTAAGGATGCCCGGCTGCACATCACCCGCGCCTGGCAGAAAGGGGAGCCCATCCAGGTGGCTGCTGCCTGGGGCATAGACCCGCTCTTCATGCTCGTCGGTTCCCAGACCTTCGCCAAGAATGTCTCCGAGTACGAATACGCGGGAGGGATCAAAGGTCAGCCCATACCGGTAGTGCGTGGGACGACCACAGATCTCTTATTGCCCGCGAATGCCGAACTCGTCATCGAAGGAATCATCAGGCCGAATTCGGTGAAGAGAGAAGGGCCGTTCGGCGAGTTTCCTGGCTACTACGGGAGGCCGGAGGCAGGTTGTCCGTTGGTCAAGGTAACGGCGCTGCACTACCGCTCAAAACCGATCATCACCAATGCCCTCATGGCGGACTATCCTTCGAATGAGCAGAGCGGTTTCTTCTCCATCATCCGCTCCGCGCGAATCTGGGATGACTTCGATAAACTCGGCATTCCCGGCATCCAAGGGGTCTACTGTCATCCCGCGGCGGCTGGCGGCTTCGGCATGACCGTCATCAGCCTGGAGCAGCGCTACGCCGGCCACGCGGCCCAGGCCCTGGCACTAGCGGCGCAGGTGCCGGGTGGAGCCTATTACACCAAGTGGATCATCGCGGTTGACGAGGACGTCGATCCCACAGACACGAACCAGGTGATCTGGGCGATGAGCAGCCGCTGCAACCCG
>MGRY01000229.1:9833-9995 GCA_001799045.1 Deltaproteobacteria bacterium RIFCSPLOWO2_02_56_12
CCCTATGGGTCAAAGGCGTTGATCAACGCCTGCAAGGAGCATCGCCATCTGCCCGTGTTTTCCAAACGAACCACGCTGCGGAAAAATATCTACGACAAGGTTGCCGGTCGCTGGAAGGAACTGGGGTTGCCGGGCCAGGCTCCGACAGTCAGGGCTTTTGAG
>MGRY01000230.1:0-10135 GCA_001799045.1 Deltaproteobacteria bacterium RIFCSPLOWO2_02_56_12
ATTGACCACTTTCATTCCTGTCTCCGCGTCCTTCTTGGCAATGCCGACCAATCCGACGCTGGCATTCCTGGACCATCCCGCCAGGTAGATTCCTTCAAGGACTTTGCCGGTCCCGGGGTCATAAGACTGGTAGAGGGACGGACTGGGATCTCCGGGAAGCTTTTCGGGGTTGGTCACAAAGGCTCCACGAGAAAAAGGCAGACCGATAGCGGAGTCCACCTGGTCGCCAATCGCGTAGATCACACAGTCCAAATCGATTCGGCTCAACTGCCCGGTCCCTTTGGCCACCGTCCGTCCATCCTGAAGAACAAGGTCGTTCTCCTCTACCTCCAGGGCGCCGACCCTTCCCTGGGAATCGCCGATGACCTGATGCGGCGACCAGAGGTAACGGAATCTGAGCCGGCAATCCGGCGGCGGGGTCGTTTCCTTGACGAAAGTCTTGAGGATCTCCTCTACGTTTTGGCCGGCGGCCTCCAGACGGGGGCTGATTTTCTGGATTTCACAGCGCATATCCTCGTTATCGAGATACTGCTCAACCACCTCGAATTCGCTGTCGTCGTAGGCCTTCTCCTTTGGTCCCCTGCGAGCCACCACGGTCACCTCGCTGACCTTTTTATAGTTGAGCAGCCAATTCGCGACATCGACCATGACGTTGCCCATGCCGATAATGGCCACCCTGCGCCCGACTTCATAAGGGCGCTGACTGAAAGGCGGAAGCTTATTGAAGTGATAGACGACATCCTTGGCGTGATAGACTCCCAGACAATTTTCCCCGGGGATCCCAAGCTGCTTGGTGCCTTGGGCTCCCGCCGAGACCACTATGGCGCTGAACCCGATTTTCTGCAGCTCTTCCAGCGCGACAGCTTTTCCCTGGCCCACCATTACATGGCCGAAATAGAACATCTTGGGATCGGAGAGAATCTTCTTAAACTGCTTTCTGAGCCCTTCCTTCATCTTCTCCTTGTCAAAAAATATCCCGTATTCCGCCAGACCGCCCGGCTTGATGTCTCGATTGAGCAAAACCACGACGTGCCCTGCCTCGGCAAGCTTACGCGCGCCATAGATCCCCGCGGGACCGGCTCCGATGACAGCTACCAAATGCCTCTTTGCTTCTGCGTCAGTCATAATAGATCCTTTTCTCCAATGCTTTTATTTTATTGCCGTAACGTAAAGGACCAGGCAGGATCGACTCAGCCGAAAACCCTGGGAGATTTTATTGAAGCTCCTTTTTTCCCTCGAACTTCAATTCCGTCCCCCGTGAATCTTTATGGGTAAAGGAGACGAGCTCCCATTCGCCGTCTGCGATGGGCCCTTTCAGGATGTAAAGGTTCTCATCTTTTCCCAACACCCGAAAATAGCTGGCATTCTCACCGTACCAGCGGTCCACCACTTCCTCAATTTCTATAGCGCGACTCCCCATAATAAAGCGTATGGGACGCTCATCGCCCTTGTAGCCCGAATAGCACTCGACCTTGATTTTCACTGCTGCTCTTCCCTAACAGGTTAGGGTTTAGTATATAGCTGAAATCATGTCGAATTTAAAGAGTAAACGGAACGAAATCACGGCCCAGATCAAAAAGAACCTGATCACTGCTTGCAGGGTTCTCTCCGGCGAGGGGCTGGTGCATGGCTTCGGTCATATGAGCGCCCGCCTCCCGGATTCCGACCTCTTCTTGTTAACGCCCAGGATCAGCCTGGCCCTGGTAAAGGAGAAGGATCTGCTCGTCTTAAACCTCAAGGGAGAGATCGTCGCAGGCAACTCCCCTGCCCCTTTCGAGGCCCCTCTGCACACCGCTATCTTCAACGGCAGGGCCGAGGTCCGGGCCATTGCCCGAATCCACGGCCGCAGGGCCAATATATTTTCCGTCACCGACAGAAAAATCGAGCCGGTCCATAACCACGGGAGCTTCTTCTCCGGAGGCGTGCCTGTCTTCAGCAAAAGGGACCTGATCTCGACCCATAGGCTCGGGGAGGAGGTCATGGCGGCCCTGGGGAAAAAACCGGCTATCCTGCTCCGGGGAAACGGTCAGGTAACCGTGGGAAGGACGATTCCCGAGGCGGTAATGATGGCGATCTATTTAGAAGAGGCGGCAGACATGCTCTATGGCGCGTTGCAGATCGGCAGCCCGATTCCGCTTACCTCGGAAGAATCCGCGCGGAGAAAAGCAGAGGCCCTCCCTCCCGTGGACCTGGAACGGGCGTGGAACTTCTTTAAGCAAAAAACAGAGAAGAAATAAATCAGGACAGGTAAAAGATAACCCGCGCCACAAGATAAGCGATCAGCCCGCAAGCCGGAAAGGTCAGGACCCAGGCCACAATGATCTCGCCAGCCACACCCCACCGGACCGCGGAGAACCGCTGAATCGACCCAACCCCCATAATGGAGGTGCCGATGGTATGAGTGGTGCTCAGAGGTATCCCAAGGTGGGATGCCGCTGCGATGACCAAAGCAGCGGAGGTCTCTGCGGCGAACCCGTGGACCGGCTCCAGCTTGGTCAGTCGCATGCCCATAGTGCGGATAATTTTCCAGCCTCCCAAGGCAGTTCCAATCCCCATCGTAATCGCACATAGTAAAATAACCCAAAGCGGAACGTGAAACTCCGGCAGGACTCCTCCGAGGACAAGAGCCAAGGTAAAAACCCCGATGAACTTTTGTCCGTCATTGCTTCCGTGGCTGAAAGACATAAATGCCGCAGAGAGTACCTGAAGACGTCCAAAAATGATTCGTACCGTCCCGGGCCGGCTCCGGTAAAAAATACGGTAGAGCAGTAACATGATCACGAGCCCGCCAAAAAAACCCAAGAAGGTAGAGAAGAGCAAACCGATAAAAACCTTGCTCCATCCTTCCCACAAGAGCACCGATGGTCCGGCAGTGGCTAATCCCGCCCCCGCCAATCCTGCCACCAAGGCGTGACTCTCGCTGGTTGGAATGCCTCCCATGTAGTAGGCAAGGCAACTCCACAGGACGATTCCTACCATGGCAGCGGCCACTGTAGTCGTGTTGATGATTGCCGGATCGACGATCCCCTTGCCGATGGTTGCCGCCACCGCCGTGCCGGACAGAGCCCCCATGGCGTTCAGGATCGTGGCCATAAGCACCGCTTGGTGCGGAGGGAGGACCCGCGTTGAAACTACTGTGGCAATGGAATTCGGCGCATCGGTCCAGCCGTTGACAAATTCAGCAGCTAGGATAAGCAGGAGAACGGGAAGTAGAGACCACAGTTGTTCAGGCATCTATACCTGGGCTGAGTTCAGTTAATGTTTTAGAAAAAACCGATTGCAGGCTGGAAAAAGATTGGAGCGTGAGACACGGCTTGTGCGCAGCCCTGAATGAGAAAGCCGGGCCACACGCTCCAGATCTGGTTATTTTTTCTCCATTGCGAAGGTGACTTTTGCCTCTTCCTTCGCCTTGACCGTCACCTTCTGACTGACCTTACCCAGGGTCTCGTGCCAGACCTCCACGTTGTAGGTGCCGGCGGGCACGTCGGTGAGCTTAAAGCTCCCGCTGTTATCCGTCACGCCAAAGTAAGGATTTTCCCCCACGAAGAGCCAGCCGCTCATCCAGCCATGGACATCGCACTTGAGGCTGATGACCTCGGGCTTATCGATCTTCACGTTAATCGTTTTCTTGAACTTGGGCTGGGCCATGTTAAACGAGCTATTGGCTTTGCTATAGCTGTGGACGTTGTGGAGAATCCCGTCAGGATTGATAATGTCAACCGAAGAGCCTGCCGTCATGGCCAGGACATGCGGTTTATACTCACAGCCGTTCTGGTCCATCGTCGCCTTCTGCGGCTCCATCTTCTTCCCCTTTTTGATATCGGTGATAGAGACTACGGCATTCACCAGATTCCCCCCCGAGACAACGAGGCCGGGATCGTTCTTGGCGCTCTTGGCGCAGACCTCTTTATCCTTTGTGACCTCCAGCTTTTTCGGCGCCGGCGCCGCTCCCTTAAACTTGACGACACCGGTAATAGTTCCTCCATCGCTCACCGCCCCGCCTTCGTAAGCCAACAGGCTGGAGAGAGGAAAAACCAGTAAAGCAGCAGTAAAAAATGCCGACACAATACCCTTGCTTTTCATATGGACCTCCTTACCTTTCGTTATAGACGTATAGCATACTACTTTGTTCAACGCGATGCGCTCCTTCCCCCATCAGCCGCGGAGCCTTTTCTCCCCAGCGTCGCGAGATAGTCCCTCAATGCCTCGATCTGTTTGTCGTCTTTGCCGCCCAGGATGTTATCCGGACCGCCGGGGTAAAACGAAGGCATCTTCGTGCCGGGCTGAACCTTTTGGGGATCCTGGAGCCACTTGATAATCCAGTTTGGGTTCAAACGGTTCCGGGCAAGGGTGAGATCCGGCGCCCAGCCTTCCTGAGGACCTTCAGGGTTCCTGTCTCCCTGCTTATGGCAGCTAAAGCAGTTGAAGTATTCCTTGGACACCAGCACGCGGGCCGCATCAAGATTCTCTTTGGGGACTTTCCCGTCGTCAAAATAAGCGTAGGGAATCTCGACTTTAGAGAGACCGTTAAAGAATCCTATCAGGAGATTGTCCTCCTGGTCCGAAAAGTCGAAGGTCGGCATCCGCACGTTGAGCCAGGGACGGACGGAGAAAGGCGCCTTGAGAAAGCTAAAGAGCCATGGCGACTGCACCTTTTCGCCCTCGCCGTTCAGGATCGGCGGCGCCAGAGTCGGATTTTCCTGGTAGTATTTTCGGATAAATCCTCCCCGGTTTTCGATCTCGTGACATCCGATGCAATTGTACTGATGCATCAATCTCCGGCCTTCGACCACCTGAACCACCCTTTGACTGTGATCCGCAGCGTAACGGGATGGAGCCTTCTTATCGCGGAAGCCGGCGAGCAAAATCCTCAGGGACTTGATGTCCTCGTCCGCCAAAGCAAATTGCGGCATCACTTGCTCGATTCGCTCGGTGGCATAGATCCGCGGCGTCTTGAGCTTGTTATAGGTCCAATCGTCCCAGGTATGGCGGATATCCGCGCGATTGCCGAAGAAAAGCTCTTCCAGAGTCTTGGAGCCGAAGGTTGTGAGCTCCACGCCGATCCGGGACTCTTTTTCCATCCCCGGGATGTCGTGGCAGCCGAAACAACCGTATTTACGAACCAGCGCTTCGCCCCGTTTTGCGTTCTTGGCGTCGCTCAGACGCTCTTCAATCCCGGAGATTCCCTCCGACTTGCCGCCCAAAGTCATCAGGTAGCCCGTTATCGCCAGCGCTTCCTGATCGGCCAGGCGAAGACTGGGCATGCGGGTGGCGGGTGAAAAATCGCGGGGGTTCTTAACCCAGTGATAGGTCCAGCGGGGTCCTACCTTAGCGGCGATGTTCTTGAGATTAGGGATAATCTCCTTCTCTTTGCCCAGAACCGTGGCGACCTCGCCGTCGGCAAAGCCGTGACAACCCTTGCAGCCGATAGATTCGACCAGGATCTTCCCTTTGGCTATCAGCTCCTTATCGCCCTCGCGGAAGCCGGTGGGCAAGGGATGCCCTTCCTGCCATTTCTCTCCCTCTTCCTTGGATACTGACCAGAAAAAGGCGGCGATCGCTACGGCCTCATCTTCCTTTAAAGAAAAATTCGGCATCCGCGTCTGAGGTCGATAGTTATGCGGATTTTGAACCCAGCGGACCATCCAGTTAGGATCTACCTTGGCGCTGATCCGCCTGAGACTCGGGCCAGCCTTGGGAAGATCTTCATATCCCTTAACCAGGTGGCAGCCGGTGCAGCCGATCTGCTCGAAGATCCGTTGCCCCTGAGCCAACAGCGGCGCATCTTGCAGTTTTTGCACATCGAGATGGCAAGAGGCGCAGCTTGACTGCGCTTTGACCCCGCGCAGCAGCGGGGACTCCCAATAGGGGACCTCTCCGTGGGCCTGCTGGACGCTGTTCACTGCCGCACCCTGTCCTTCGTGGCACACGGTGCAGCCAAACTTGTCCGGCGGATGGGCGCTATCCGCTAGAAGAACTTCACGCCGGGAGTGGGTGCGAAAGGGTTGCGGCTCATTCTCAAATCCGGGACGGTTGGCCGCCATGTGGCAAGTCTGGCAGCGGTCCACGCGGCCCGTCGGCTCGTCAAAGTTATTGCGGTCGAACTCGTCCAGCACGATCTGGCGGATCTTGGGGATCTTATAAATAGAGAGAGGGCCCAGATTGACGGTCGCATTCTCCATGACGCGGATCCATTTGTCCCTTTCCTCAGCCATCTTGGAGAGCTGGGTCTCCATTTCTTTGACGCCGGTCTGGAGCTTTTTAATCTCTTCTTTGATCTGCTCCCGTTTTTGCCGCGCCGCTTCGAGCTCGGGATCGAGCCGGGCCTTTTCCTTGTCTAACTGTTGGATGGTTTCCTGGTAGGGCCTGGTGTTTCTTCCCTGCTGGACTGCATGGTCGTATTCGTACCAGGCCTCTTCCAGCTCGCTCTTGATAAACTTGACTCCTTGATCGATCTCGGTGAAGCGGACATTCGCCTTGATTTCCTCGCGGTTTAGCGCCTTGACCTTCTTAGCCAGATCGCCGCTCTTGAGACTGGCCTCTTCCGCGGCGAGCTTCTTTACCAGCTCCTGGTACGCCGGATCGGCCTCGAGTTTCTTGTTTTCTTCGTCATAAGCGGCCTTCGCCTTGCGATAATCCAGCCGGTAAAACTCGGTCTGGTACTTTTTCCAGGGACGCCGCGTGATGTTGTCGTCCCACAAAGACCAAAGGCTCACTGCCACCAGCAGCGATGTCCCCAAAAGGAAGACACTACCGTAGGACTTTTTTTCTTCGTTCTCGTCGTAGCCTCGGACCGCCATCCTCGTCCCCTTCGGCTGAGCGACTCGACCTGAGCTCGTCGCAGGTCAGGTCGAAGCCTAAGCCACCTTTCTCTCCAGTAACCGGCCCAGGGAAAAGACCCCGACGCCGATCAGCGCCAGCACTAATTCCTCGGCCATAGAAGCATTCCGCACCATCCCGACAAAAAGGGCGTAGCCCACGTCGGCAACCCCCAGCGCTTGGAAAGTTTTCGCAACGTAGAACATCAGATGTTAAACCAGGGGGTGACCAAAATATATTTTACGTTAAAGGCAAGTCTGAGAAACATTTTGGCGGGCAGCGAGAGCATCGTGACAAAGAGAAAGGCGGTGATGAGGAAGCGGACCAGCCCCCACCGCTCTAAGAACTCCTTCCCTTTTACCCGCAGCACCCATAGATAAAATCCGGCAAGGCCGACAACGAAATATCCCAACACCACCACCGCGCCGCAGACGGCGGACCAGCCGTAATCCCTGAAACCCAGCAGATAAGGAAGATCCACGTTAGTCAACGCCACGACCTTATGCGGGTCCCACCGCTGCCACGGCCAGAAGAGATTCCATCCAGGCCCGCGGAAAAATGTCCCGATGATAATCATGCTCACCCAGAGAATGTGGAATCCGAAAAAGAAGGTCAGAACCTCGTACTTCCTCTCTTTGAAGCAGTAGTAGCCGTTCCCTGCGGGATTGATATCGATAAAAGGGATGATCATGAGGCCGATAATAATGAGCGTCGGCAGCACCACTCCGGCAAGCCACGGGTCGAAGTAGACCAGCATCTCCTGCAACCCCAAAAAGTACCAAGGGGCCTTCGAAGGGTTGGGCGTGCGGGTAGGGTTGGCCGGCTCTTCGAGCGGTGCGTCAATGCCCACAGACCAGAGGACCAATACCACGAACACGAAGATGGCAACAATAAACTCCAGCCGAACCAGATGCGGCCAGGTATGGACCTTGTCATCCACCGTGGGAGGCCTCTTTTTTTCTTCTTTCTCTGCCATCCGCTCGACCTACGTACTAAATCAAACCAAGAACGAACACATTTTGAATTGGCGTCATAGAGAAGGCCCGGAGAATCCGTCTCTTCGAATCCGCCAAAAATGCACCGCCATCAGGACGCTGGCGACCATAGGAATGAAGATACAGTGCAGGATATAGAAACGGAGCAGCGTATGCGGTCCGATCTCCCCGCCGCCAAACAGAAACGCCCGGGCATCGTAGATGGGATTGGCGCCGACAAATTCGGCAAAAGGCCCTTCGTGTCCCAGCATCGGTGAGGCCCGTGCCATGTTCGAGCCTACCGTCACGGCCCAGATGGAGAGCTGATCCCACGGCAGCAGATAGCCCGTGAAGCTCAAGAGCAAAGTCAACACCAGGAGCAGGACCCCGACAATCCAGTTGAATTCCCGGGGAGGTTTGTAAGAACCGGTTAGAAAAACGCGGAACATATGGAGCCAGACGAAAACCACCATGGTATGGGCCGCCCAGCGGTGCATATTGCGCATGAGCATCCCGAAAGGCATGTCGAACTCGAGATACTTCATATCCGCATAGGCGTACTCCGCCACGGGCCGGTAGTAGAACATGAGGTAAATACCCGTGACCACGGTAACCAGGAACATGAAGAAGGTCAGCCCTCCCATGCACCAGGTAAAGCGCATCCGCACCCCATGCCTGCGCACCTTGGCTGGATGCAGATGGAGAAAAACGTTCGCCGTGACCATGAGCACGCGGTTGCGCGGAGTGTCGTCGTAACCATGACGAAAGATCGCTTTCCACACCTGGCTCTCGACGATGTCTCTTTTGAGATCTTCCAAAAATTTGAGGCTCATAAAATTTTCCCTGTCAAACCTTCAGGATGCTGTCGGGAAACTGCTCGTCCGGCTCCACGCCGGCATTCATCTTATAGACCTTGCTCTTGTCTACCACGAGCTGCCCGTCCTCGCCGACGCCGATCTTGAAGCGATCCAGCGGGCGCGGGGCGGGCCCTTCGAAGTTGAGTCCGGTCTTAAAAAAACCGCTGCCGTGACAGGGGCACTTGAACTTGTTTTCGGACGCCTGCCAGCGCGGCGTGCATCCCAGATGGGTGCATTTAGCAAAAACCGCATAGATGCCCGTTTCCTCGCGCACGATCCAAACCCGCTGTTCCTGCTTGTATTTGTCGCTTACCTCGCCCACTGCATAGTCGGAAGGAAAGCCCGCTTTAAAGGTTACGGGCGGCTGGAAAAGAACCCTGGGAAAGGCGGAGCGAATAAAACCCAGAAGGCTAAAGCCGGTAAAAATGCCGAATCCGCCCCAACCCAGACGGGTGAAAAAGTCTCTGCGAGACCAAATGCCTCTTTTGTCTTGCCCCGATTCTTTGCTTTCGTCCGCTGCCATAATTCGCTACCCTTTAACTCGCTTGACCCAACTGATCACTGCGCCCCAGAGAATAAAGATCAAACCGCCCAACATCAGCGCCAGCCCTACCGGACCGAAAATAAAAGAGAGACCCGCTCCCAAAAACAAGATCAGGACGCCGCTTGCCAGTGGATTGAAGGGAGCCGGAGGGGATCCTTCTCCCGTCCTTACCCCCTGACCTCTCTCAAATATCTCCTCACGGATTAAGGTATAGGCCAGTTCTTTGAGATCTTCCCGTCTTTCCGGTTCAACCCTCTGGATTAGACGGCCAATCTCTTGGGCTAATCTCTCAATCTCCTGGTCTGGAGCTTGATGGCCTGAATTAGAAGAATCTGAAGCCATCTAGATTAGATTTTCTGATTATTATAGAAAAACCGTTTTGTCAACCATTCCCGCTTATTGGGCAGTACCCTTCTGGATGCTTCCTTGGCAAGGGTTATCAACTTCTGCGGAACACGGCAACGTGTGACCGGTGGACGCGGCCGGATTTGGATTCAAAGGCTCGGCTCGAAAGAGTTCGGGCCTTTTTGTTTCTCGTTGCTATAATATCTGGCTCGATCTATTATACGTATGGAAAGCGATATTATACGTAAAGGAGACATCCATGAGAACCAACCTGAAAAGAAAAAATTACTATCTTGACGAGAGAAAGATCCGGCGGGCCAAGGCGATTCTAGGCGCGAAGACGGAGACCGAGGCGATAGACACCGCCCTGGACCTTGTCGTTTTCAGAAAAGAGATTCTGACTTCGTTGGAAAAGGTTGCAGGTAAGGGTGGTGTGGAGAAGGTCATCTAGTGCCGAAGCACCTCATAGATACCGACCTTTACATTGACCTGATCCAAACAGGGAAGACCCTACCAATCATCCGTGATCTTTACGACAAGGAAGCCTCCGGCATCTATTTTAGTTCGGTAGTCGCCCAGGAGCTTCTAGCCGGGGC